>JAUXBW010000149.1 GCA_030619185.1 Methyloprofundus sp. | reverse complement strand
TCATATTCAAGGCGCTTAAACAGGCGCATAGCAAGCTACGTAACTGTTTGTGCAACACCGAAGACGGACAAAAAGATAAGTCAGTTGCTCAAGTTATTTCGTGCACGTTCCTTAGGGGTTGCTGTACTAGTTCATAAGGGTCAGTAACAATTAGGGTAGGGTTAGGTTCTTTGCATTTCAATACTTGAACCTCGGGCAAAGAAGTCTAAAGTCTGTCTTAGGTCCGCTTATCGCAATTGAACTAGTTTAAATTTATAAAACCGTTAAGACGAATGGTGAATTTATGGGTCAGGAAATCAACTTAACTCTTTTTAATACTGATCACTTTGAGCGTTTTCTTCAAAAATTAAGGGAAGAAACCCGGCACTTAAGAACATTAATCGAACAAAATAAGCTCTCAAAATCACCTCCAACAGCAGGCTTTGAGATTGAAGCCTGGCTGATTGATGATGCCATGCAGGCAGCACCTAATAATATTTCTTTTCTGCAAAACCTGAATGACCCGTTAGCCTTTCCTGAATTAGCTAAATTCAATATCGAACTGAATGGTACCCCGCAGAAACTGAGTGCTGATGTCTTCAGCACCTTACATCAAAACCTACTAGCTACCTGGGAGAAATCCTGCCATCATGCTAAAGAACTTGATAATCATATCTTGATTATAGGCACCCTGCCGACACTTAAGCCCTCCATGATGACGCTGTCTAATATGTCAGATATGAATCGTTATCGGGTGTTAAATGAACAAATACTCAAGGCGCGAGGTAAACCAATTAATCTGGATATTGTGGGCCTGGAACATCTAAAATTTGATCATTATGATGTCATGCTAGAATCAGCAACCACCTCTTTACAGTTACATACTCAGGTTCCACTGGAACAGGCGCATCATTTTTATAATGCCTCTATCATCGCGTCTGCTGCTATCGTTGCCAGCTGCGCTAACGCTCCCTATTTATTTGGCAAAAATCTCTGGCATGAGTCACGTATTCCGCTATTTGAACAAGCAATAGAAACAGGGGGGTATGGGGGAGCAATACATGGCCCGCTGAAACGAGTCAGTTTTGGTTCTGATTATGCGCGCTCTTCAATCATGGAATGTTTTCAGGAAAACCTGGAACATTTCCCGGTTTTGTTACCTGAATTATTCACTGACCCTATTGAGAAATTTGCACATTTACGCTTGCATAATGGCACTATCTGGCGCTGGAACCGGCCTTTAATTGGCTTTGATACCGATCATACTCCGCATATCAGAATTGAGCACCGCACACCTTCGGCAGGGCCGACTATTATTGATTCTATTGCCAATGCCGCTTTTTATTATGGTTTGACAATGAATTTATGTGCTGACATTATGGCTGACGGTCTTCCATTGGCTTTTACTCAGGCAAAAGATAACTTTTATCAAGCGGCTCGTTTTGGCCTGGACAGTCAAACAGTCTGGTTTAATGGCGAAAAGCAGAATCTACAAAAATTAATATTGACGGATTTATTACCCAGGGCACGAAAGGGCTTACACGCATTAAAGATTGATACTGCTGATAGTGATTACTATTTAGGCGTGATTGAACAGCGTATTAGCAATAAACAAACAGGCAGCCAGTGGCAGCGTCAGTTTATGCAGCAACCAGGGGCGACCTTACATAATATGACTAAAGCTTACCTAAAGCACCAATACTCGGAAGTTCCTGTCAGTCAGTGGAATCAAACATACACGAAATAAATTGTATATTAACGCGATGCAACTCCAGCAAATAGACACTTACCCTGAGGCGCTTCTTAGCTGTGCTGCAAAGGACTTACATAAGCTGTTTCCTCAGCCTACATTGTTGCATTTACAGGGGAAAAACGCCCAGCCTTTATTTGTCTCAGTGTTACTGCATGGCAATGAAACTACTGGCTTTTTAGCCATACAACAGCTATTAAATAAATACACTCAACAAGCGCTGCCACGTTCTCTGACTATTTTTTTTGGCAATACCCAGGCTGCAGAACTGGGTTTGCGCAGGTTAGACGCTCAACCTGATTACAACCGTATTTGGCCAGGTACAGAGATAGCAAACTGTCCAGAAACGCTTATAGCCAGTCAGATAGTTGAGATTATGCGTGCAAAAAAGCTATTTGCCAGTATTGATGTGCATAATAACACTGGCATAAATCCGCATTATGCCTGTATTAACAAGCTGGATAACCGCTATTTACAACTGGCTAATTTATTTGGTCGCTTAGTGGTCTATTTTTTAAGACCTTTGGGTGTGCAGTCGGCAGCATTTGCCGAAGTATGCCCCGCAGTAACCCTGGAGTGTGGTCGCCCTGGCCAACAAAATGGCGTTGACCATGCTTTTGCCTATCTAAATGACTGTTTACGCCTGACAGAACTGGCAACGCATCCGGTGCATACACAAGATATAGACCTATTCCACACCACCGCACAGGTACAAATCAAAGAAAATAGCACCTTTAGCTTTAGTCATAGCAATGCTGATTTATTATTTGATAACCAACTTGAGCGGATGAATTTTACAGAAATCCCGGCAGGGACAATCTTTGCCATAGTACAAGATACGTCATCCATACCTGTTCTTGCTATAGATGAACAGGGGGATGATATCACTAAGCAATTTTTCAAAATAGATAACCATCAATTACAAATAAAACGTAACACTATGCCCTCTATGCTAACTCTGGATGAGCGTGTTATCAGACAAGATTGTCTTTGTTATTTGATGGAGCGTATACAATTGCAGGACTAACAATTATCTTTTCGTGAGCACATAGGAACGAGTACAACACACATGAGCAACAAAATAACATGAGCACTTTGGGGCGCGGATCTTTAGTCCGCCTTTTAAAATGCAGGCTAAAGACCTGCGCCCCCTATTAATGATGTAAAAGTGTGTCGTGCACGTTTCATATTTATTTCAACGCAGCCTAATCCTCATAAACTTTATCTGGAGTCATCTATGTTTATCTTTCCTGAAATCGGCCGTATGGTCATCGTCGGCCTTATGATACTCATTCCCATCTGCCTGATTTATAAAAAAGCGGGCTACCATCCTGTATGGGGGCTTTTAGTATTTTTACCGGGGCTGGGATTATTATTGATTTTTTTGCAGCTTGCTTTTTCCCCCTGGCCTAACTTAAAAAAACGGGAGCAAGCATAATGGAATATGTACTCATTTTTTTGTTTATGCTTTTCACTTTATGGCTAGGTAGTAAAATAGTAGAAAAAGCAGGTTACCCTAAACTTTTTGTATTATGCCTATTAATTCCCATCTTAAATATTGCCATGATATGGTTCTTTGCTTTTAGCAAATGGCCTAATCTAAAATCCGATATTGATCAAATCACTTAATCGCATTGCAGTTTTTAGCAAAGCAAGCCCCATAATAAAGTACCCTTTATGTCAAAAAAAACCAGAACCAGCAGCATAGCAACAGCAGGCATTGCCAGTTATAATAAAACCACAGAAGAGTCATATGAGCTGACGACCGCGCCAATTTTAGATCAACGCTTTCGTAACCTCCCACAAGCAGTGCAAGATGAGTTTAACCAGCTCTCTGAAATAGCCGAGGTTAATGGTGCTGAAGCCATTCCAAGACTATTAGAGCTTAAAGAGAACTACCCTATTCCCTTAATTTATAGCTGTCTCGCCATTGCTTATGGACGTGTAGATCCAGAGAAGCAAAAACAGATTATTAACGAAAATTATCAGAAAAATCCAAAAAATATTTTTGCACGCTGCAATTATGCTCGCTTATGTTTAGCTGAAAATAAGCCTGATGAGATTCCCAAAATATTTCACCATCATGTCGAATTAAAAACCCTATACCCGAGAAGAAAACAATTTCATATCACTGAATACACCGCCTTAAGTTCAGTTATCTGCGAATATTATTTTCAAACCAAGCAGCAGGAACAGGCTAAAGAGTTATTTGCTAAATTACAGGCAGTGTCACCAGAGTCGAGTGACACACTACGTATAAAAACACTTTTACAGCCGGGCTTTTTTCAGCGCATGAGTAATAAGTTGTTTGGTAAGGCTCAATAAACAAACAACCTGGGTTAGGCCAAGCCCCTCTAAAAGTGTGTTAATGAAAGATACTGTGCGGGAGGCGGTGCATCGAGGTCGATCATTTCTTTAGAGACCTAGATCCTGAAACTTAACGTGACCCACAAAACTGACTCTTCAAGCAGAAGTCAAGCTGGCTGCCCCCTTGAACCCATAGTTAACTACGTATTCCCGTCATGTAACTATCGGCGAAAAACAGCCGCTAGAATACCGCAACGGTGGCCGTGCGAAGTATATATATATCAAGAAGAATCACCTATCCCGTTCTTTCCCTTCCCTTCGACTACGCTCAGGGAACGGGGCTCACTCGAACGTTCCCTGAGCGTAGTCGAAGGGAGCGTAGTCGAAGGGAGCGTAGTCGAAGGGAGCGTAGCAGGAGAGTGAGAACCTTCAGCAAAATGACTCTCATTCCGACACACTGCCAAATCATGCAAAGTCTGCCAATCACTTCTCATTAACGCTTGTTTCTTTTTTCTACTCCAGCCTTGTACTTGTTTTTCTCTAAAATAAGCCTCATCAATTCGAGAAAACGCTTCCAGAAAAACAAGCTTCACTGGTAACCTGGTGCGAGTATGTTTAGCACCTTGTCCATTTTGATGCTGAGCAAGTCTTAGCTCTATATTTTGGGTACTGCCAGTGTAGTAACTACCATCAGAGCATTCCAAGATATACATATAGCCATTCATATTATCCCCCTGCCGTCACGCCCCTTCCCTTCGACTACGCTCAGGGAACGGGCTTCTCTCGAACACCCCCCCCCGGAGCGTAATCAACGGTCCCTGAGCGTAGTCGAAGGGAGGGAAGCGAAATCGATTCTATCTTGCAAATAACCATACATTACTTTAAATCGCTTCGCATCATCGGTGAAAGGGCCTTTAAACCAAAACTGAGTTTCTTCATGATAAACGTCATAAATAATTCTCATAAAATAAACCCGCACCCGTACATCTTGAATCGCGTTAATCTCTTTAGCTATATCTGCCACTTTAACATGTACATAATGCTGGTAATCACTAATAGAAATATCAAAACAATCATTTAATGACCGCAAAACAGGGTGCTCAGCGTCATTAAGGCTCCCATCACGAATAAAAACCGAATAGAGTGCACGCATAAAGCGCATTTTTTCTTCTTTACTAAGTTTTAATGGTTGCAACATAATTTACACTGTAATAATATTTTTCCCCAGACAAAATCACACCCCTTTTAAATCAATGCTTTCTTGCAAAAAACCATACATTATTCTAAATTTCTTAGCATGGTCAGTTGTAGGGCCTCTAAAGAATTCCATTATTTCCTCATTATAAACATCGTGGATGATCCGCATAAAATAGACCCGTACCCGTACATCTTGAATAGCGTTTATTTCTTTAGCTATACCCTCCACTTTTACATGCACATAATGCTGGTAATCACTGGTAGAAACACCAAAACATTGATTTAATAAATGCAAAACAGATTGCTCAATGGCATTAATTTTATTATCACGAAAAAAAACCGAGTAGAGTGCGCGCATAAAATGCAATTTTTCTTCTTTATTAAGTTGTAATGGTTGCTGCATAATTTACTCTGTCATTATTTGTGTCGCTTTATCAAGTTGCTTGGTTGTAGTAACACTATCCAATTATCCATATTAATATTTAAGGCTATAAGTCAATT
>JAUXBW010000193.1 GCA_030619185.1 Methyloprofundus sp. | reverse complement strand
ACTGGAGCATTATATTTTTATGCATGAAGCTGTTGCCTATACTGTAAAAAATGACTTGAATTTAGATGATTTGCTGGCCATGAACTTTAAATGTGGCGAGCAATCCATACAAGCTATGGCACTACTGGAGCGTATCAATACTGAAAAATTTGGCCAGCCCACACCCAGCAAAGTTCATTTAGATACCTGGGATACGCCAGGGATATTGGTGTCAGGGCATGATTTTCAAGGCTTACAGGACTTATTGGAGCAAAGTGCAGGCACGGGTGTGGATATTTATACTCATGGAGAGATGATTGCAGCACATGGCTATCCGGCATTTAAAAAATATTTTAATCTGGTTGCGAACTATGGTGGTGCCTGGCAAGATCAAAAAACTCAGTTTGGCAAGTTCCAGGGCCCGGTACTAGTAACCAGCAATAGCCTGCAGCAACCGAAAAAAGGCTATACAGAAAAAGCATATACTTCTGGCATGGTCGGCTGGCCGAATGTGACACATATTGAAAATCGTCGCGGAGATAACGCCAGGGATTTTTCCAGAATTATACAGCAAGCACAGCAATGTGAGCCGCCTTTACCTTTAACTGAAGGCACGGTTACCGTAGGTTATGGCCGAGAAGCTCTGGTTGCGTTAACCGACACTATCCAGCAATCTATCCAGTCAGGTGATATTAAACGTATTATTGTTCTAATTGGCTGTGATGGTCGACATAAAGAGCGCCGCTATTACACGGAATTAGTTGAGGCCTTGCCTGAAGACACTCTTATTTTAACGGCTGGCGATACCAAATACAGATTCCATCATTTAGAGCTTGGAGAAATAAATGGCGTGCCACGGCTTTTGGATGTGGGGCAGGCACAGGATTTTTATGCGCTCATTGCCTTTTTGTCACATTTACAAAAAGCTATGCAGTTAGAGCATATCAATAAATTACCTGTCTCATTTAATATCGCCTGGTATGAGCAGCAAACTATCTTAATGATGCTGTCGCTTTTTGCTTTGGGTGTTAAAAATGTACGTATAGGCCCGACCCTGCCGCCATTTTTTAGCCCAGGGATTATGCAGAAATTAACCGATGAGCTGGCTATTAAAGGCATTGATAGCGTTGAAAATGATATTGTTGCAATGCTAGAGGGCAAATAAAAGGCTTTATCCGTGCTCAGTGTGAGAATCAGAAGTTCAACCGTTGTGCGCAGGATGGGGAGGGCTATGCACCTAAAAAACGGACGCATCAAGCTGCTCAACCTGCAATATGTTAAATAACTTTTGCACGGGTACCGATTCCCGCTCTGGTGACTCTGCTGAATGAATCTAAAATAGACAATGATAGAAAACACAATCGAACGCCTACTTTATGCAAGCCGGTGGCTGTTAGCACCTATTTATTTAGGCATGAGCCTGGCGTTAGTGGCTCTGGCTATCAAGTTTTTTCAAGAGCTATACCATTTTATGCCACTTATTTTAGAGGTTGATGAATCCCGGTTAATCTTGAAATTACTGACCTTTATTGATATCACTCTAGTCGGTAGTTTAACTGTTATCGTCATGTTTAGTGGTTATGATAATTTTGTTTCTCGCCTGGATGTTGAAGAAGGTACCGAGAAATTAAACTGGCTGGGAACCCATGACTATGGTTCGCTGAAGATGAAGGTTGCCTCTTCAATTGTCGCTATTTCATCCATACACTTACTAAAAGTATTTATGAATGTAGAAGAGTTAGCTAATGATAAATTACTTTGGTATGTCATTATTCATATCACTTTTGTTATCTCAGCATTTTTAATGGGCTACCTAGAAAAGCATGTCGGTCATGAGTAAGCTTATTTTATTAGGCACTTCTGCCTGTCACCTATGTGAGCAGGCAGAAGAGTTATTACAACAGCGAGATATTGCCTACCAAAAAATAGATATTGCTGAACAAGAGCAATGGCAGGAACGCTATGCGATTAAAATTCCCGTGTTACTGAATACGGAAGCGCAACAAGAACTGTGCTGGCCATTTACTACAGAAGATATTCAGGCCTTTGTTGCAATGTGTATGGGTCGATCGAGCGTCATCTAAAATGACTCGCTATAAAATCTGCAACCGTGACCGCGTGAAAAATATAATAATATAGGTGATAAGTTTGAAATTTTATTTTAGAAAAGTCGAGACCAGTTAATGTGTGGCATAGTCGGTTATTGGGATAAGCGCGGTGCGGATGCCGCTGTAGTTAAGCAAATGGCTCTGCGTATTCAACATAGAGGTCCTGATGGGGCTGGAGTCTGGTTGAATACCTCAGGGGACTTGGCAATGGCACATCGCCGCCTTGCCATTATTGACCTTTCACCTGCAGGACATCAACCGATGAACTCTCCCTGTGGTCGTTATACTCTGGTATTTAATGGTGAGATCTATAATCATCCCGAGTTGCGCAAAGACCTGGAGCATGAAGGAGGACATTTTGCCTGGCAAGGACACTCAGATACCGAGACGCTATTAGCGGCATTGCGGCATTGGGGACTAGAAAAAACATTGCAGCGGCTCAATGGTATGTTTGCCTTTGCCTTGTGGGATAACACTGAACGTAGCCTCTTCCTTGCACGTGACCGTATGGGGGAAAAGCCACTCTATTACGGTAATCATTCCGGTCGTTTTTTATTCAGTTCAGAGCTAAAAGCATTTAATGCGCATCCCCAATGGCAGCCCGAAATAGACCGTAATGCCTTAACACTATTTCTGCGTCATAGCAGCGTGCCTACACCCTGGAGCATTTATCAGGGCATCAAGAAACTGCCACCGGCTCACTACGTAGTCATTCGTGCCGCAGGTGAACAAATTTCTGAACCACAGTGTTACTGGAATCTGGCCGAACTCGCAGAGCAAGGCATCGCGATGCAAGACAAAGCTGACCCGAAAGGTTTAGTTGATGAATTAGATACACTGCTACGCGATGCTATACATAGTCGTATGGCGGCAGATGTTCCATTAGGTGCTTTTTTATCGGGAGGCTTTGATTCGACCATGGTGGCTGCATTGATGCAGGCGCAATCTTCGCGTCCAGTAAAAACTTTCACCATTGGTTTTAATGAGCAGGGCTATAACGAAGCAGTTCATGCCCAGGCAGTCGCAAAGCACCTGGGTACCGAGCATACTGAATTATATGTCACAGCGGAAGAAGCCATGGCAGTGATTCCGCGTCTACCCTCAATCTGGGATGAGCCGTTCGCCGATTCGTCACAAATCCCCACCTTGTTAGTCAGTGAACTGGCGCGCAAGCATGTGACGGTAAGTCTGTCAGGTGATGGTGGAGATGAGCTATTTTGTGGTTATAATCGGTATACACAAGGTTATCAGATATGGCATAAGCTACAAATGCTACCCATGCCTGTGCGCCAACTAATGGGCTCGTTGATGCAGATTTTTCCTGCTGCACCGCTGGAATATTTATTAAGCTTTCTTCCGCAACGCTTGCAGATTCCACATTTAGCAGATCGCCTGCCAAAGCTCGCGGATGTAGTCAAAGAGGCTTCTGGCGAATCTTATTATCACCGCCTCGTCTCGCACTGGAAAACACCTGACCAGCTTGTACTTGGGGCAACTGAACCAAAAACATTGTTTAACCACCCTGAGCAAATGCCAAAACTCAGGGATTTCCGTGAGCAGATGATGTACCTCGATAGTTTGACTTATTTGCCTGATGATATTTTAACCAAGGTTGATAGAGCCAGTATGGCCGTTAGTCTGGAAGCTAGGGTTCCCTTACTGGATCATCGGGTAGTAGAGTTTGCCTGGAAAGTACCTATGTCACTTAAATACCGCGATGGTAAAGGAAAATGGCTGCTGCGCGAAGTCTTATACCGTTATGTGCCTCGCGAGCTAATGGAGCGTCCAAAAATGGGCTTTGGTGTACCCATTGAGCATTGGTTACAAGGGCCATTGCGCGACTGGGCAGATGCTTTGCTGGATGAAAAACGACTCAGAGAAGAAGGCTTCTTTGATCCTGTACCGATCCGCAAAATGTGGCAAGAGCATGCTAGCGGAAAACGTCGCTGGCATTATTATTTATGGGATATTTTAATGTTTCAGGCCTGGTTGGAATGCCAGTAATGATCTGTTGAGTTGTAACCGTTCAGTCCCCCTCCTTAGCAAGGAGAGGCTAGGGGAGGCTGAACGGTTACGTTGAGTTTGCCCGGGAAGATTATGAAAAAGAAAACAGTAGCGATTGTCCTTAATACCTCGTGGAATTT
>JAUXBW010000076.1 GCA_030619185.1 Methyloprofundus sp. | reverse complement strand
TAATAGCGAATTTTAGGTCGCTTCGACTCCATAGCATGAATAACTTTCTGCACCACCGCATCAGCCGGTAAAGTAAAGGGAACGGCGGGGCCCTTTTTTTGCAAGCGGACTGCCATCGTCTGGTAGACTTCTTTGTGCGGGCTATGCTCTGAGTTTATATTTTTTTGATATAAGGCAAATGCATTTTTCCGAAAGTCGCTGCTAATAGGACCGGGTTCAATTAATGAAAGATGGATATTGGTGCCGTGTAATTCCAGGCGTAGCGTATCCACTAGCCCTTCCAAAGCAAATTTACTGGCGTTGTAAGCCCCCCGATAAGTCATCGCAATAAAACCGAGTACCGAACTATTATAAATTATTCGTCCTTTTCCTTGCGCACGCATTAAGGGAATAATTAGATTAGTTAATTCATGAGTACCAAAAAAATTAGTTTCAAATTGTTCGCGCAACACATCACGACTTAGATCCTCTACTGCTCCCGGCTGGCCAAAGGCACCATTATTAAATAAACCATCGATTCTACCCTCAGTCATTTCAATAACTTGTTGTACTGCATTCTGGATACTCGTGCTATCAGCGAGATCCAGTTGTACTGTTTCAAAGCCTTCGTCTATCAAGCGCGTGACATCCTCAGGTTTTCTGGCTGAGGCAATAACACGATAACCGCGCTGCTTTAATAGTACAGCTGTTCGATACCCTATTCCTGTTGAACATCCGGTAATTAATATAGTTTGTGTGGTCATTTTAGTCTTAATTTATTAAGGGTGGTAGCGCTTTTATGCTATGATTTATATCAACTGAAGCGCACTTCAGATCCTGTCTTTTCTTATTCCTAACAGCGCGTTTACCTGCTGTTTACTTATCACACGAATCGTTTAATGAGCTCTATTTGGAATTCCTGCCTTTCCCGTCTTGAAAATGAAATTTCTGCTAATGAATTAAACACCTGGATTAGACCATTACAAGCACAAGAAGAAAATGATGTTATTAAACTTCTAGCACCTAATCAATTTATTATTGCCCATGTAAAAGAACATTTTTTAGGCAAAATCGAAGATGCCATCTATGAATTCTCCAGTGGTCAATATACTGTAAAAATGGAGATAGGTACAAAAAGTGTTAAACCTGCAGCGATACAAAATCGCAGTACTCGCACTACCGGCCCAGCTCGCGAAGCACAGAAAAAGAAAAAAACGCCTTCCTTTATCAATACCGCTTTTACCTTCGATAATTTTGTAGAAGGAAAATCAAACCAATTGGCGAAAGCGGCTTCTATACAAGTTTCTGAAAATATCGGTAAAGCCTATAATCCCTTGCTGATCTATGGTGCTTCTGGTTTAGGCAAAACACACTTAATGCATGCCATTGGTAACGCAATCCTGGCAAAAAACCCAAATGCAAATGTGGTTTATTTACATTCAGAAAAATTTGTTCAGGATATGGTTAAAGCTTTCCAGCAAAACAGTATTGATGCATTTAAAGAATACTACCGAAATGTCGATGCATTATTTGTTGATGATATCCAGTTTTTTGCGGGCAAAGAGCGCTCTCAGGAAGAGTTTTTTCATACCTTTAACACGCTACTAGAAAAGAAGAATCAGGTGGTTTTAACCTGTGATAAATACCCAAAGGAAATTGAAGGCCTGGAAGATCGCTTAAAATCACGTTTTGGCTGGGGCTTACCTGTTGCTGTTGAACCACCTGACCTGGAAACACGAGCGGCAATTTTAATAAATAAAGCCCAGCAGAATAATGTTGAACTGGATCATCAAGTTGCTTTTTTTATTGGTAAACGTATTCCATCAAATGTCCGGGATCTGGAAGGTGCATTACGCCGCGTTCTGGCCAATGCCCAGTTTACCGGGGCAAAGATTACTATTGATTTTGCCAAAGAAGCACTACACGATTTGATTTCTCTACAAGACAAGCTGGTAAGCATAGAGAACATTCAAAAAACGGTCGCTGATTACTTTAAAATCAGAATAGCCGATTTACTCTCTAAAAGCCGTAAGCAATCAGTGACACGACCACGCCAAATCGCCATGTCATTAGCAAGAGAGTTAACCAGTCATAGCTTACCAGAAATTGGCGATGCTTTTAGTGGTCGTGACCATACAACAGTGATTAATGCCTGCAAACGCATTAAAACATTACGCACTAGCGATTATAAAGTTGAAGAGGATTACGCGAATTTATTGCGCACTTTATCTCATTAAGGAACGCGCACGGAATAACATGAGCACTTTGGGGCGCGGATCTTTAGTCCGCCGTTTAAAATGCAGGCTAAAGATTTTTTACTCCTGCTTATATTTCGCGTGGTCAGCGCATGCGAAGTTTATTTATGCATCTCTGCATAAATAAACCCGTGCCCTAAAATTAATCCCCAAAAGAACAATGAAAAGAGTATTTGATTTTATTTTAGCCGTATTTTTTTTAGTTCTTCTAAGCCCCTTGTGTTTAATCATTTCTCTTGTGGTTAAGGTGACATCCCCCGGTCCCATTTTATACTGGTCTGATCGGGTAGGGGTAAACAATGCACTATTTAAAATGCCTAAATTTAGAAGTATGAAAATTGATACGCCCGAAGTTGCTACGCATTTATTAGCAGACCCTCGAAGTGCATTGACACCCATAGGCGGCTTTCTGCGTAAAACCAGTCTGGACGAATTACCTCAATTATGGAATATCATCAAAGGTGAAATGAGTTTTGTAGGCCCGCGACCTGCCTTATTTAATCAGGATGATTTAATAGCCTTACGTACCGCACAGGGTATCGAGCGTTTGACTCCTGGTTTAACAGGCTGGGCGCAAATAAATGGTCGTGATGAATTACCTATTCCAGAAAAAGTGCAGCTGGATGCTTATTATCTGCATAACCAGTCATTCACAAAAGATCTGGCTATTTTATGGCTGACTTTCTTTAGAGTGGTAAGCAGTCATGGGGTAAGGCATTGAGTCGTCCCTGTATTTGACTCCTACTAAGTACCAGACCCTAAGTTTTTTAACATTTTGTAGGATGGGTAGATTGGAGCGCCTGCTTTTTAGGCGCGTAATGAAACCCATCAACAGCACGTAGAATGATGGGTTTCGCAAGAAGACACTCTACCCATCCTACGCGAACCTTTAAAGAAAAGTGTCAAGATTGTTTGCACGAGTACTTAAATGTGGATTTGGGATGTATACTAATCGCGGCTAAAGACCGCTCCTACGCAGGTTCAAAATCATATTTCTTAGTGTTGATGTCCATGCCCGTGTTCCTGGGCAATTTGTCTGTAATGACAGCCATCGCATTCCATCATATGTTCCGGCTTACTATTCACTAAGGCCAAAACACGCTCATCAAGCGCAGTATAAACTTCAGCTTCAAAACCAAAATAATTCCCTAAGCTAAAATTAACTTGCGGGTATTGCCCTTGTAGGTTCTCGAATTGCCTGGCTATACGCTCAATTAACGTGCCGGTGAACAAGTAATAGGGCAGGATACAGATTTGCGTCATTCCCAGTTTCACCTGCCTTTGTACGGCGGACTCCAGGCGCGGAAAAGTGATACCAGTAAACGCAATATCAACGAGCTCATGCTGCGTCTCTTCCCATAGCCAGCGTGCCATTTTTGCCACTTCCCCATTAGCTATTTTATCTGAAGAGCCACGCCCTAGAAGAATGACCCCAGTTGTTTTTGGATCTGGCATATCCAGCTCTGCCATAGTTTTTTGCTGGCTACGCTTGATAATGCTTAAGATTCCTTCACTCGCACCGATATGTTTTGCGTATATAAATTCAACATCAGGGTGACGTTTTCTCGCTTGTGCTAAATGCTCAGGAATTTCCATTTTCACATGCCCGGCAGCATTTAAGATTAGCGGCACAACAATCACTTTTTTCGACTGTTTAGCGGCCAGATCAAACCCTGCATCCAGTAATACCTCAGCAAACTCAATAAAACAGACATCTATATGCCATTCAGGGTGTTGCTCGCGCCATTGCTTGGCAAAAGCATTAATTTCTACATTACCTTGCTCTGCTCTAGAGCCATGCCCGACTAATAAAATACTAAAATCCATGCTTATTCCTGTGTTTTAGGGGGCCAGAAATAAATAAAGTCCAATATTGGATGATTATTTGTTTCCATCTCCCTTAATTGCTTTGCGAAAACGGTGGCTAAACTGTGCGTCGTATAATTTAGATTTTTTAATCTCGTCCCAATGCCTCGCGCCAAGAGCCGGGCTGGCAATAATCATCGCTTGTGAATTAATGCCTGCCTGTTTGCATCGCTCTTTTATAGTCGCCAGTGTAGCGCGAATAATTTGCTGTTCTTTTGGCCAGCTGGCTTTATACACCACCACAATAAGCGATTCATCTAGCCAGCCTGCGGCTAATAAGTCCTCACGGACTTTTTTAAGCAAGGTAATTGATAAGTACAGGCACAGCGTACAATGATGTCGTCCGAGTTCGATTAAAGACTCACCTTCGGGCATTGGTGTGCGGCCTTCAACACGGCTAAAAATAACGGTTTGGGTAACTTCAGGTAAGGTCAGTGTCTCGACAGCTGCCGCAGCTGAGGCCATTGCGGAGCTTACGCCAGGCACAACGCCGATAGCTATCCCTGCTTTATCCAGAGGCTGGATCATTTCAATCAATGCTCCGTATAAACCGGGGTCACCCGTTTGTAACCGGATAACAGTGGCATCGGCAGTCGATTGCAGGATTAACCAGTCTGTAATTTCCTCTAAAGTCATGCCTTTAGAGTCCTGAATAAGACAGGAAGGCCTTGCCCATTGCGTCGCTGCTACGGAAACTAAAGAGCCCGCATATAATATTGCATCGGCTTGAGCGATGAGTTTTTGTGCTTTAAGCGTTATAAGTTCAGGATCCCCTGGCCCTGCACCCACAAACCAGACTTTGGTCATAATTTGTATTCGTCTATTTTTGTAATGTTGTAGCAATGTTCCCAGCTTTGGCAACTTGATTATAGACGTAAAAACCTGCCTTTAGAACGGTGGTTTAAGTCTACAAACTTAGTTTCAGGCATAAAAAAAGGGGAGGATCATAAAATCCCCCCCTTTTTCAGGATAGTATTTAAATGTTTTCTTTAGAAGCCAAAACCTACGTATCCACCTGCTGTTAAACCTTGTACATCAACACCATTTACGTCCTGGAATGTCAGATTATAACGCGCATCAACACCTAAATAAACGTTTCTCCAGACTTTAAAGTCAGCACCCGCACCAAAATGCATACCTGGTACTAATACTGTTACACCATCAGATGGAGGGCTGATAACATGTATCGCCAAACCTACTGGAATAATCCATGGGTTAAACCATGTATTTTTCATAAATTTAATTTTTGGTGAAGCGGTCAAAGTAAATTGACTTACGGTAACAGAAGACGGCGCAGGATTCGGGTGCGTTCCAGTAAGCGCTGTATTCAATAAAGTTGGCAGTGGCCCAATATCCAAGTCCTTTCTTTGAAATTGCTTATATTCAAACATGATTTCCCCTAGTAACTGAGTATTATCATCAATGCCGAACATATCATCACTTAGGTTCAGATCTAAACCTGCACCCACATACCAGCCATCTTTCTGACCATTCATCTGGCCTCCGAGACCTGCTGCATCGGTCAGGATATTACCATGACGATTAACATTATTTCTAGCATAACCTCCACGGAAGAAGACCATATGACCATCGCCTCTAGTGGCTCTAGTCGCTTCCTGTTGCTCTAACGTTTCCAGTCTGGTATTTAAGCGAGCGACTTCTTCAGCATTATAGCTGCTGCTTGAAACGCCTTGCTCTAATACCGTAATCCTGTCATCTATCACAGTTAAATCATCAGCATTTGCCAGTGGCGCAACTGCTAAACCTGTCACCGCAATAAGCGCAGTCGATGCAGCACTTAGAGCTATTTTAGTTCTTGTAAACATAGTCCCCCCCAAGGGTAATTATTGAAATTGTATAAATATTACAACAATTCGTATCTTTTATACAACATTTTGTAACACGGTGAAAATAATAGCAGTAAACCTCTGTCCTTACAAGTTTAATTGCTATTTTTTTTAAATTTTATTTTCTTTATATATCAACGACTAATGAAATTAGCCTAACAAACAACATAAAAAGAAGGAATTATTTCATATTTTTGTTGCAAATAAACAACGTTTTTTTATAAGCTTGTTTATCACTTTTATATATCAACTAAGCAGGCAGCTATTTTTGTTCACTCATATAATCCTAAAAAAGCTATTGCTTTCGGTTTGCAGGATAATAAAGCTTATATGTTTTTTTGGGGGCGTATACTTCGCGCGGTGACACATAGATTGTTATTGCGCGCAGTTTTTGTCGAGGACAACGCAACGACTGGCAACACCAACCGTTATCAATCCAATGCGAAGTTGATTAGCAACGTGAAACTTACACGTAGAATTTAGCGGCGCAATGTTTGATACGGCATTAGGTGTATGCCTTCAGCTAATAATGAAATACCTATCTTTTCATTCAAGCCTAGTGCATTTCGTTTGGCAACATGCAAGGGTACATTGATACTTATATGGATATTTAACTGCTTAGCAACCCGCACCAGCATATTAGCCAGGCCGGTACTTTCCATATATTCAATAATCTGACCCTGTAATGGATTTTCACGGTCACCGTTAGAGGGACGACCGCGCCTGTGCAGTAAGATATTAGCGGGCTGGATCATCCAGCAAACAGGTTCATTCACGGCAAACTGAGCCTGGTAGCTTGCTTCCAGTATCATGCCTTGCCAGCGTATATGGGTTTTTTGTGTGCTCTTATCATGAGCGAGAACTTTAGCAGTAAACAGGTTTTGCTGATCCATCAAGCGTGCGACTGTTGCATTTTTCGGCTGTGCTGCGACAAATTCTGGAGTGCCCGTTTGTAGTATTTCACCTTTATGTAATAGCGCGATTCGATCGGCGAGCAGGTTGGATTCTTCCAGATCATGGGTCACCAGTATCATTGGCATGGCGAGTGACTGTCTTAATGCTAATAATTCACGATATAGTTTACGCCGCGTGACCTGATCTACCGCTGAAAAAGGCTCGTCGAGTAATAATACTTTGGGCTGTCTGGCCAAGGCTCGGGCGACGGCAACCCGTTGTTGCTGTCCGCCTGACAGGTTTTTAGGATAACGCTGCTGCAAACCGTCGAGATGCACTTTTTCTAATAGTTTCAATGCTTCTGCTTCGCGTTGCTGCTGAGGTACATGCGTGATTGCCTGCTGGATATTATCCAGTACAGTCATATGCGGAAATAACGCATAGTTTTGAAACACCAGTCCTACATGGCGTTGATGTGGGGCTTTGAAAATTTGCCGGGTGCTATCCTGCCAGAGTTCACCCTGACAGCTGATCTTGCCTTTCTGTGGTTGATACAGTCCCGCGATAGCGCGCAGTAATGTCGTTTTACCACTGCCGGAAGGTCCCACTAAGGCCAGTAATTCCCCCGCCTGACATTGCAGCTCTACTGCCAGAGGCATAGGCCGCTCTTGTTGCAGGCTTATATGAATCGCGGAGTCAGACATGGGTGTGTTGATTACGCTCGGATAACCAGAAAGTAATTGAAATGGTCAGCATGGAAAACAGTAACAAACTTAATGACATAATAGAGGCGGCATGTTCGTCAAACGCCTGTACCCGGTCATAGATAGAGATGGCGATGGTTTGTGTTTCAGCAGGGATATTGCCACCCACCATCAGGACTATACCGAATTCACCCAGAGTATGCGCAAAACACATGACCATTGCCGAGACTATGCCTTGCCATGCCAGGGGTAATTCAATTTTCCATAGTACCTGCCTTGGCGGCATTCCACAGCAGGCAGCAGCCTCGCGAATTTCCCGAGGTATCGCGGCAAATGCGCGCTGCATAGGTTGAATGGCAAAAGGCAGATTAAAAATAATCGAAGCCAGCACCAGCCCCTGAAAATTAAATACCAGCGTGGTACCGAAGGTGCTTGCCAGCCATAACCCAAACCCTTGATTAGGGCTGAAAGCCACTAATAGATAATAACCAAGCACTGTCGGCGGTAATACCAGTGGCAGGGTTAATAATGTTTGCAACAAGGATTTACCGAAAAATTGCCGATATGCCAGCCAGCGGCCAAAGAAGATACCTATCGGCAACAGAAATATAAGCGTGACTAAGCTCAGTTTTACCGATAAAGTTAAAGCCTGCCAATCCATATATGCTCTCTAGGGAGTTGTATAACCATAGCGGGATAGGATGGTTCGTGCCTTATCCTGCTGTAAATACAGATAAAATAATTTAGCGCTTTCACCCGCATTGTTTAATAGCACCATGGTTTGCTGTAGTGGCTGGTGTAGTGACTGCGGAATCAATAAGCTGCGGGTACGATTTTGCAAGGCAGGTGCCAATGCCAGAGCATACGCTATCAGCCCGACTTGAGCGGCACCGGAACTCGCAAATTGCGCTGCCTGAGCAGCATTCTCACCTAACACCAGATGCGGCTGTGCCAAGGTCCATAAGCCTGACTGTTGCAATACCTCACGTGCGGCAATACCATAAGGTGCATGTTCCGGGTTAGCCATGGCAATGTGCTGTAATTGCCCTTGCTGTAATACTAGTTTAAGTCCATTTAATTGCTTGTCCAGCAATAATGATGAGTTTTTAGTGGTTATTAAAGCCATACGCCCAAAAGCAAAAACAGTCCCTTGGTCTAACGTTTTTTGCTGTTGGTACAATTGTGCAACATACGGGGCATTGGCTGATAAAAATAATTCAAAAGGACCGCCCTGCTGAATTTGTCGTGTTAAGTTACCCGAAGAGCTATAGCTAATACGGACACTTTTTCCTGTATCATTGTAAAAAGCTTCGGCAATATCCTGCAATGCAAATTTTACACTGGCTGCCGCTGCAATAACTGGCACATCATCTGAAGCAAATGCCGTGCTAGATAATAACAGCACTATCATCAGCATGAATCGCTTGGTAGTATTGTTCATTAGGGATTGATTTTTTAGTGCGGCAAGCAAATAACAGCACAAGATTATAGCCCTCTTATAGCTACTTTTCTATATGAATCCCGCAAGCCATTTAATCAAAATAATACTTATTTGTAGAGCGGTGCTTTAGCCCGCAGGTAAGTACCCGAGCCTAAGTTTTTTAACATTTTGTAGGATGGGTAGATTGGAGCGCCTGCTTTTTAGGCGCGTAATGAAACCCATCAACTGCACGTAGAATGATGGGTTTCGCAAGAAGACGCTCTACCC
>JAUXBW010000088.1 GCA_030619185.1 Methyloprofundus sp. | reverse complement strand
TAGCCTACACAGTTCGCGACTCATGTAGGCTAAAGCCTACTCCCCAGTTTTATCGGTTATTTAGAGTGTCCGGTACTAGCGTTAGAATTTCTACCCATATGACCGCCCCCAGCATGACCTTGTTTTGCTCTAATAATAATCTACGGGCATACCTATGCTGTCAATAGTGTCTATGGTATCTATGGTATCTATCGTGTCAATTGTATCAACGGCATCATAGTACCGCCCACCACCCCAGCCATGCCTGTATGTTGAATGATAAAAACCTACTCCTCCACTCATCCCCCTGGAATAGTAAGGCCCACCGCAGCCACTCAGAAACAGTACGCTTATAAGTATGGCCACCGAGTATATTATTTTAAATTTCATAGATTCTATCCTCTACTTTGAAACCTGCTGAACGCCGAATGCTGCCCCAGTAGGATCCAGTAATATTGCACCACCTTCAAACCTGAAGAACAACCGGCCACCAAATTGAATGGATCGTTCGACCGTGGCTTTAATATTTTCAACCCGGATGTAAGGCAACCAGACCGGAGTGATATGCTTCCACGGTATCTTTACTACACCTGATCTTCCGCTGCTATTCGACATCAGCTCATCTACCGGGATTTTATTGCTCTCTGAAATAGTTTTAAGTTGCAGTCCTGCCAATTTTTTATAAAAGCTACTGACTGCTGCAGGGTCTGTTGTAAACAAATCAGTCCACAGCCAGCCCCCAAATTGTACAGGTCTAAAAACAGGATCACGAGACTCCGTGTCCAAAAGCACAAAGGCCGCTCCCGTGTTGTCTTCAACCAGTGCCATAACCCCGCGGCCATCAACCTGCTGCGCCGGCTCAAGAACCTTACCTCCCAGTTGCATCACCTGGCCAACAGCCTTCTCCACATTAGTTATAGACAGTGAACCCAGCCAGGCGGGTTGCTCCTCATCCTTGATTTCGGCAATGCCACCGATCATGGATCCCTTATTGACGATCATGTAATACCCTGTCCCCTCCACAGCTTCGGAAATTTTCCAGCCAAAGAGCTTTTCATAATATGTTCGAACCTGATTGCTATCATGAGTGATAAGATCAAACCATACAAAAGTACCCTGTCACTGGGTGCCAGGTATCTCTGAAATAGCGGGGAGCCCGGCGGTAGCTGCAAATATGACACCAGTGAAATGCAGAGAGAGAAGCAAGAGCAGTAGAGTTAGTCTTTTCTGAATCATTGTTAGAGACATGATCATGAGATGTTTTTTTTAAAAGTAATAATAATTAAAGCAAATTTGCATGATGCACGCAAGAGAAAAAGGAGCCAGACCAAAATGGCACTTTTACTTATCATAAGCTCCAATTGACAGGTTCAGCCCGTCACCATTACCCAGCAGTATGGTTCGACTAAGGGCTTACAAGCTGCTCCAGTTTAGCAACAACTATTCACTTCAAGCGTCTTGCTATAAGATTTAATCGTTTTATTCGGTAGCATTGCTACTCGGATAGCCCTTCGGGATGCGCCAAAACATGAAATCAAGGGGCACCAAAGGTCGCCCGGCAGTACCTGGGTCGAGATCATCGCGCAACATAAGTACCAAATCCGAACTTACATCCGGAGAGTTGCGGAAATAGCTGTGACCATAACTATCGAGCGGTGAATCAGCTGAGCCAGCGAAGTTGATAATCGCGAAATTTGGTGTTTCATTCTGCAAATGCGTCTTTATAGTTTCGGGCATTCCATCAATCCCAAAGGTGCCGAGGCGTCCACGTGGGCTCGCAAACAACTGCGAGGCAATACCGATTGCTTTATCCTCTGGCGATGTGTATATGGTGAAACGGCCTACGCTCAAGTCAAGCTTGTCTCCCACAATACGTTGTTCAGCAACCTGCAGATCCAGGTCTGGGGCGGCGAGGATAAAGTTATGGATTTTAAAATGCTTTTTTGGGTCAAGTCCCGCTGCACGGGCGCTGAGGGTGAGGTCGCGCAGTGCCGCTAGTGCCAGGTCTGTTCCTCGGCTATGGGCGATCAGATGGATACGTTCCACCCCCTCAAACCCCGCAATTAATTCCAGGAACTTACGTAGATGATACGCAGTAAACTCACTCGACTCCCGATCATAGGTATAGCCGAACATACCAGGATAGCCAGCTGGCCAGGTATACATGATCGGCACGCCAACACGCCCGATAAAGTGCCAGAGCTCAGCTAGGGCAAAGGCTGCGTCGTCAAAAGTATTGTGGTAGCCGTGAATATAGATAAACACATCTTTACGTGGAGTTAGTTCGAGCTGGTGCATCAGGACACGCTTGAACTTCCCGGTTGCTTCCTCCAATTGTGCAGCCATATCAGGATTTACTACAACCTTACCATCAACCAAAGTATAGGGAAGAGGTGTGGGTGGGGTGCGAACGAGTTCATGCACCGTGTCAAGCTTGAGCTTCACAGGGTTGAGGCGTTTCTCGCTTCTGCTAGCCTCGACCAGATCTTCCCAGCTCATGTCTACACCGAGATCCACTGTGGTAGTGCCGAAGGCCACCGATGCAGAGCGTCCTGATCCGTAATGGACAACTCCATTTTCTTCCTGCTCCGGAGCGCGGTCAGTAACGTAGAAAACCTGAACCTCTGTGTTCTTTAGCGGTGCCTCCAGGTGCTCGTACAGATTAGTCCCATTGTTGAGGTACACGTTGGGTGTCGGCATCATTAATCTAGGGCCGCTACATCCCGATAAAAGAAATATGATACCGAAAAGCAATAAACTGCAGTAATGAAAAAGTTTTGACAACGAATATCTCCTATATACTAAAGTTAAATATTTAGTTTTCCCAGACTTCTTCAATCATCACATGTAGGATGTTGCGTAATTCTGCTGCTTTGGGATGCGTTCCCGGTGTAGCCAGTATGGATGGTGCTGTTTTATTGTCATAAAAATGTTGGTTAAACTCGTCATAAGGACTAACGTTAGTCCTATTGAACGCACCACCAAAATATAAACCTTTAGACAAGCCTGCAATTGTAGAATCAAGCCCACTATCCCAACTTGCAGTACCGCTTGCATCTACTCCCCATTTCAGAAATGCAGCGCCGCCTGCCGTTCCCCAATGTGCAACACTTTCTTCAAGCTTAGTTACCGTTTTATCGGTAAGTACAAAAGCAACACTACGCGACTGAAAAAAACCAAACTGGAAACCGAGGTTAATATCGCTGATGGTGACAAAGAGTGGGTCGCTCCAATTCTTACCAAAACGTTTCAGAACAATACCCCTCCCTCTTCCATAACCAAACCAAAAAGCGCCTTGCTTGTAGTTGGGAAGAATCAACACCGCCCGGCTGGCACCAATGAGATTGCGAAAACCTTCAAATCGTGGGGTCGCCATTTCCACATTAATTAATTCTACAGACTGCTCAATTAGTTCAGTTGTTTCCTCCTGCGTATCGGCCCAACAGGTGGTAAAGGACACGAGGGTTAATAGGAAAATAAAAATGAATTGAACAGATCGTAGATGGGTTATAAACTTCATGATAAGGAACCTAGTTGGGATTAATAGCCAAGATTACTTTATATTTTACACCAGAAAGCTACTCTCCCCCTCCCCCATATTAATTAAAAGATGATGATTTATTATCCTGTTTTTTTGCATAGACAGACAAGCCCATCAGTAGCAGAACTTTTCCCAGTCATCAAGAAAAACGGAGTCATGAATTACGAATTCCTGGCTTTTCTTACAGTGACACTTAGGGGTTTCTCAATTAGAACACCCTTGTTTTTAATTTAATTGTTGGTTCTTGGTAAAGGAGTCTTATAAAGACTTGAACCGTTATGCTGGGAAACTCGCATGTGCGCTTCTTAGAAGACTTTCCTATCGTGAGGTGGAACGGCTGCCCAACTTAAGTATGTTTCGACGTAGACTCTTTCCGTCCTAGGGACTCGGCAATAAATGAAGAAACTAAAGCATTCATACTTACACCTTCTTGTTTTGCTCTTGATATCAGTCGTGTATGTAAACTTTTGGGAATTCGAGTTATAAACTTTCCACTACAAGATTCTCCAGGTTTAGGAATTTCCCTGATATAGTATCTTTTGGCAAGTGCGGTTGTTTTACTGATTCCAAAGGCAATAACGCCTGGTTTATCCAGATGATATTTTAGTTTTAAAGACTTGAGATAGAATCATGGATGTTTAGTTTATAATACTATGTTTATGGCTAAACGCTAACGATAATGAGTCCTACCATAATCGCCTGGTCAATGTGTGCTTCTGCGGCCTTGATACTGGCATCAATGCACTTTATCTTCTGGTTGCACGACAAGAAGAAGTTTTATTATTTACTCTCCGCAGTGATGGCATTCAGCTCTAGTCTAAACGCCATTGTAGAGTTGAGTCTGATGCACAGCCACTCACTGGAAACCTATAAAATCCTGTTGCAGTGGGGGACTCTGTGTATTTTTGGCATTTTAGTCCCGATGGTTTGGTATGTGCAGAATTATTTCGCTACCGGTAAAAAGTGGTTAGCAGTTGTTATTAGTGCGCTCTGGAGTTTTGTAATCGTCATTAACTTTCAGTCTCCCGCCAGTGTGGTATTTAGCCAAATCACCGAGCTGAAACAAATTACTACTTTCTGGGGAGAAACCTTTACGATACCACTGGGTATTGTTAATCCCTGGAAAATTTTAGCGGACGCTGCGTCACTATTGATAGTAATCTATGTCAGTGATGCAACTTTTCGGCTGTGGCGACGGACGCAATGGACAAAAACCGTATTAATCGGTGTTGCCATCGTCTTTTTTATTGTAACCGCAGGCATACACACGCCACTAGTTGATGCCGGACTGATCAAAACACCTTATATGATCAGCTTTTCTTTTCTGGCTATTGTATTGACCATGAGCTATCAAGTGGTTACCGATGCGATTGCCGCCGGTGTTTATAACCGTCAAATTACCGCCAATGAAAAACGCTGGTCTACCTTACTGGAAAATGTGCAGTTATTAGTGATCAGCCTCGACCGGCACGGTGCCATTGATTACATCAACCCCTATTATGAACAGGTAAGCGGTTATACCAAGTCACAGTTATCTGGCAAACACTTTTTAAAGGTTATTCCCAAGACATTCACTGAAGAATACGCCAAACTATTTGCCTCATCAATTGATGGAGATTTACAGCAAAACCAGCAATTAACATTACAAACTAAAAATGGGCAAGTTCGTACCATAGAATGGTCCAGCGTACTGCTATTTGATGTTAGTGGAAAAACTACGGGCTTATTGAGTATCGGTGCTGATATTAGCGAACATCAAAAAACTGAAAATGAACGTAATCAGGCTTTGCTGGATATGCAAGCAGCATTAAAGGAGGTCGAGATGTTAAAAACTCAATATCGAGACCAGGCCGTTTATCTACGTAACGAAATCGACGCAGATTATCATTACGGTGATTTTACCGGTAGCAGCGATGCCTTAAAATATATTCAGCACAAAATTAGCCAGGTAGCTAGTCATAATACCGTGGTGCTAATTGAAGGAGAAACGGGGGTTGGTAAAGAGCTGGTCGCTAGGTCCATTCATAAGCATAGTGCTCGACACGATAAACCGCTGATTAAGGTGAATTGTGCTGCTTTGCCAGAAAATCTGATCGAAACTGAGCTATTCGGACATGAAAAAGGGGCATTTACCGGTGCTGATAAAATGCACAAGGGACGTTTTGAACTCGCCGATGGTGGTACTTTGTTTCTTGATGAGGTCGGTGAAATGCCTTTAGCATTACAAGTGAAATTGTTACGTGCTTTGCAAGAAGGCGAGATAGAGCGTATCGGTAGCCAGAAAACCATTAAAATTGATGTCAGAATTATTGCCGCCACGAATAGAGAACTGCTTAAAGAAGTGGAAAAAGGACATTTCAGAAGTGACTTGTTTTATCGCCTTAATGTATTTCCAATTACAGTCGCACCACTGCGCCAACGCAAGACTGATATTCCCTTATTAGTCAATACCTTTGTTAATCAATTTTGTAAGCAACAAGGTAAATTCATTACCCTTATCCCGCATGCTGTTTTAGACCAGCTTATAGACTATGATTGGCCAGGTAATATACGCGAGTTACAAAACGTACTTGAAAGAGCCGTTATAATTACTCCTGCTGATCACCCTTTAGCACTGGCGGAAAAACTATCTGAGTCTCGTATCACACAAGAAAAGTTAAATGACGATTTAAGTTACCAGAGCACATTACAAGAGTTGGAAAAAAACTACATCCACCAGGTATTAAAGCAAGTAAATTGGCGTATAGAGGGTGAAAAGGGTGCTGCTGAACGACTTGGCCTCAATCCTAGCACCTTGCGTTCACGTATGCGCAAATGGAAAATCACCCGTTCCACCGACAGCAAAACCAACTCGTAAAAGGTAACCGTTCAGTCCCCCTCTTGGCAAGGAGGGGTTAGGGGAGGTTTTATTAGCCCCCCCTTTTTAAGTGAACAGTTACCGTAAAAGCTACTGTTGATTAGCCGCTATATTTAACAGAATCGTGGAATATAACCATGATATTTAACAGTTCAGCGCTGTGTTCCTCTTAATGATTTATATGACGGCTAACATAATAGAATAATATATGATTAATAATCAATGACATGAGTTATTATTATTTCAATACTTTATATTTGGCACGAATATTTCATAATAAATAATACCGATACTATAACCAAGGTAAATTCATGTTTGGAGTGCGAATTATTGCTTTTATTGATACAGATAAATACTACGAATTTTTTCAATCAGTTGGCAGTCTTTCACCCGAAAAGCCAATCAGTTTTTTTCATGTGAACGAAGACCCCAAAGATAGCCGTTTGCTTCATATAATCGCAGAATGCAATAGTATGGAACCGTTGAAAGCTTATTTACATACAGATCGCTTCAAAATGTTGATGAGCACTATTGATGTGCTGGGTTCGCTAGAAGACGTTAGATTGGAAAGTTATTCTGCAGTGCTTGAAAACAGTATGATGCAATGAAAAAATGCGTAAAAGAAGTCATTGCCTCATTATGCTCTGTCACATCTTACACAACCTTGAACAGACCCTTTGTTTCTCTTGATGCAGACAGGAATCGATTATCAGGTGGTTCCACTTATAAAATTAATTTACCAGCAAGTGGATCTGCCGCCAATTTCTGGATCATAAGCATCTATAACAATGAAAAAAATAGCTCAGATTATCAAAAGGGTCATCCACTTTCATCCATCGGCTCATTAAATAAGCTGAATTACAATGAAGATGGTTCTGTAAACATATATTTTGGCCCGGAACTACCCAAAGGAGTTTTGAAATCCAATTACCTAAAAACAGTTTCAAACAAAGCCTGGTTTTTCCTACTTCGCCATTATAGTACTGCACCAACATTAGATAATCAGGCCTGGCGAGCAGGTGATTGTGAGAAAATAAAATAAGAATCATGCAAAGAAAGGTGAAGTAAACGTAAGATATTATTCTCGTACTCATGCTCAGGTGTGAAAATGCACTTTGTGATATTCTGCGTGTCACAGAACGCAGAGCGTTCACGTATGAATTCCTACGGAGACTGTGGGAACTTGTGCAGCACTAGCCTAATATTCAATTAATATCGAGGTAAACCATGAAACGAAAGGTACTACTCGGCATATTGCTAGCCGGAAATTTTTTAATGACTTCCAGTGCTTTAGCGGTCACTAAGCATGACTTTGAAGTATTGACTACCCAAAATCTGATCAATTTATGTACCGTATCTAGTAAAGATCCGCTCGCTCTGCAAGCTATCCATTTTTGTCAGGGCTACTTAGTGGGGGCTTTTGATTTTCATATGGCTGAACGTAAGGACTCCAAACAAAAACCCTGGTTTTGCCTGCCTAAACCAGAGCCATCGCGTGATAAAATTGTTCCACAGTTCGTCAAATGGACAATTGCTCACCTTGAATATATGCAGGAAGTACCTGTGGAAACAGAATTCCGTTTTTTAGTAGCAAGCTATCCCTGTGTTAAGTAAACCAAGGAGTTGATGATGAACAAAAAAATAGTAGTACTGATCATGACTATCTGCATTAGCAGTCTTAGTGGTTGTGGTCCAAGAGCCACGGGCGGCGCATTGCTGGGTGCCGCTGGTGGAGCCATAATTGGTGCAATTGCTGGTGACGCAGGTATGGGTGCAGCAATAGGTGCAGGTGTAGGTGCTGGCACAGGCTATCTATCAGAGCAACAGGACAGGTCTGAAGCTGCCGCTTATCAACAAGGTTATAATCAAGGGCTACAGCAATCACTTCCTCCACCTAGAGATTACAGGTAGGGTATGTATAATTTGCACGATTAACCCGTTAGTGATTTATTACTTAGTAACGTGCTTGACACACTTTTACTTAATCAACTGGGGTGCAGGTCTTTAGCCTGCATTTTAAAAAGCGGACTAAAGATTCGTTCCCCAGAGTTGCTCAAGTTATTACACACACATTATTAATAGGAACGAGGTGCGTGAGAACTTTAATAACAAGGTCGCTCACCTTACGTAGGTAGTCAATTTTTTTAAAATCAGAACTTATTTTAAGTACAATGGAATTTCATCACCGAGGATAATTATATGCACAGAAAGATTAGTTTATTGGTATTTATACCTTTTATATTAACTGCTTGTCAGGATGACAGCGAGCAAGCTGCAATAGAAGAAGTCGCCCGCCCAGT
>JAUXBW010000199.1 GCA_030619185.1 Methyloprofundus sp. | reverse complement strand
GACACCTTTATAACCACCATAAGCACCTAAATGTAAGACCATTGCTTTAGTATTAATAGGCGCATAAGTCAAACGCGATGCGGATGACCAACCTTCATCGATAGTACCATCTTTCTCAGGTGACAGATTATCGCCATAAAAACCAAGCTGAGCAGACCAGCTTTTTCCCGAGGACTTGAAGTGCAAACCGATGGCACGATCAAATGCTGGTCCCGTTAAGGCATTAACCGTTGAACGTTCAGTAAACATAATATCGTTAGAGCTTTCCTGCAACTCCTGACTGATAGGTTGCTTTTGATTACCCACGGTAATCTCTAGCCAATCAAAGCCTTTATAGGTTAAAAAAGCATCTTTAATAGAGACACCGTTATCAGCAAAATCTGCTTCGATCTTATATTTATAATCATTCCAGACCACACCTGCGATATGTATTCGTGCACGACGCACCTCAACCCCTTCGGTTGATTGCCTACTTAAATGCTCATCTCCAATATCTCCATTTGCATCTACCTGCAAACGGCCACCTACATTAAATTTAAAGGCCTTATCTCTTGTTTCGACGCGAAATCCTTTTCCATCTAACTTAACAAGAACGTCATCACCACTTTCTTTAACAACTTCCTGCTTAACCACCTCTTGTTTTGCTACTTCTTGCTTAGCAACTTCCTTCTTGACCAGGTTATCGTACTGCACTTGATTAATAACACCGTTTTGCAGCAATATATCGTTTAAACTCTGATCATCAATATCACTACTGTCGGAATCTTTTGGTTTAGTCAGACTATCATACTGAGAAGGCGTAATTGATCCATTTTGTAGCAACATATCAAATAGAGCATTATTTTCCGCAAGAACTGCCTCGTTGCCTAGCATTAATACCGAGCTAAGAGCCAGAACCTTGGCTGTTTTGTTAATCACCATGAAAAAGGTTTCCTAAAATCAAATTAAAAAAATTTTAGCTGATGATAGGTGATATTTATGACAGGATGATGACAATTAAATAATAAGGTTTTCTGCTTAGCCTTACCAAAAAGTTCCCTCTTGAATTGTTTCGGCTGCCCCCGTTAAACGTTGGGCACTTACGCCTTTTAAGTACTGATAAATCCTGACAGCGGCCTGCTGCTCTTTCTCTCCCCAGCTTAGCACTCGCCCTGCACAATAACGCTGACGTAATAACTGGTTAACTTGCTCTGTTTTTGCGCGCGTTAAAGGCTTAATGCTTTGCC
The DNA here is from genome assembly GCA_030619185.1 of Methyloprofundus sp. Taxonomy (GTDB): domain Bacteria; phylum Pseudomonadota; class Gammaproteobacteria; order Methylococcales; family Methylomonadaceae; genus Methyloprofundus. The sequence goes on along the minus strand of JAUXBW010000199.1, from coordinate 2,737 downwards.
ATACTGCATCATCCGCACATAAGCGATCTTTTGTCAGCCGGGTATTTTGTAAAAAAGCCTGTACTGCAGCTTTATTATTGTTCGCCCACGAGCGATCAAACACGTAACCTATACTCGGCACACTTAGCTTGATACCTAAGCCCTGTAAAATATCTGAACCTGTCATGATTACCCTATACCCATCAGCCTCCATTCGTGCCGCATAATGCCAATAGGTCAAAAGGGCATCAACACGTTTACGTGTCATTTGCTGACTTAACAGGGGCGGTGCGCCGTATACTTTCTCCACACTAGCAAATATCTCCTGTTGCCTCTGTTTTTGCATTAAGGCCTGTAACAATAAACTATTTTTATCCAGCTCTCCTCCTGCTATCGCTAATTTCTTGTCTTTTAAATCCTGCAATTGTTTAATCGCACTATTTTTAGCAACAAGCAATGCGCCTGTGGTATTTGAATACGGATAAAAAGTATAGTCTTTGCCCTGAGTCCGCTGGCGAGATACCCAGATCCAGTCTGCAACGATCATATCCACGGCACCAGATTGCAAAGCTATTTTTCCTGCCTGTGGATTGGCCATTTTTGTTACTTTTAGCTGATATTGTTCCGTTTCCATCATCTGGCCTTGCTGCATTGCCGCTAACTCCCAGTTAACGGTACCAAATGCCAACACGCCTAAGCGAATTAAGGGCTTTTCGCTGGCAAACACTGAATGCCCGCTGAGTATCGCGCAGATAAAGATTATTTTTCTTGTTGTGATCATATTAATAGTAAAGATTGTTTAGAAGTAAGGCTAAAACTGATAAAATTAGCTTTCTATTATAGTCTTATCTATACCTAACTAAGCAATGCGCCACCCCAAACAAGCCAGACAATTAGTTGATCGTTTCGGCAGAAGCGTTGACTATGTCCGTATTTCTATTACTGATCGTTGTGATTTTCGGTGCGTGTACTGTATGTCAGAGGAAATGACATTCCTGCCACGCGAGCAAATTCTGAGCCTGGAAGAAATTCACTTACTGGCAAAGTGCTTTACTGAACTTGGGGTCAATAAAATCAGAATTACCGGGGGTGAACCTCTGATACGCCGAAATGCATTAGAGCTTTTACAAAAACTGGGGCAACTCCCTTTGCTTGATGAGCTGGTCATGACCACTAACGGCTCACAACTTGTGCAGACGGCTAAGCAACTTAAAAAGGCACATGTTAAACGCTTGAATATCAGCCTGGATACGCTGGATGCTAAAAAATTCAAAACCTTAACCCGTACTGGTGACCTAAATATTGTACTTAAAGGGATACGTACAGCGATTAACACAGGCTTTGAGCGTATCAAAATCAATGCGGTGATTTTAAAAAACCGTAATCATGATGAAGTGGCTGACCTGGTTCAATTTGCACTGGATTCCGGAATAGATATTAGCTTTATCGAAGAAATGCCACTGGGGTTTGTTGATGCGCATAATCGCGCGGAAGCCTATTATTCTAGTGACCAAATCCTGACCGATTTACAGAAACAATTTACTTTAGAAAAAATTGACGCAACAACAGCCGGGCCTTCTGATTATTACCGGGTTCAAGGTTCACAAACTAAAGTTGGCTTTATCTCACCGCATAGTCATAATTTTTGTAGCACTTGCAATCGCGTGAGATTAACGGCTGAAGGCCAATTATTACTTTGCCTGGGGAATGAGCATTCGATTGACTTAAAAACGGCATTACGCTCACACCCTGACGATACAGACTACATAAAACAGTTACTGATTGATTCTATGCATATAAAACCCGAAAAACATGAGTTTAACTTAAGCGAACAACCTATTATTATGCGCCACATGAACTCCACAGGTGGGTAAATGAAAGTCTTTTTTTTAAGCCTATTTAGCCTTTTACTGCAAGCTTGTAGCACTTCTAGTGAAACACATATTCAACAGGCAGACCTATTGGCACTACTCCAAACCAAGCAAGTCCCGGTGATCATTGATGTACGCTCTAGCGGCGAATTCAACGCGGGGCATATTCCTCACGCACAGCATATCCCTTTCTGGCAGTCTTTCACTAGCGATGCCTTAGATAATAATGCCAGACAGGATGATTTAATTTTGTATTGTGAACATGGCCCACGTGCAGGTATTGCAAAGTTTGCCTACACCCTGGCGGGCTTCAAAAACATTCGTTATGTTCAGGGCCACATGACCAGCTGGCGTAAAGCGGGTTTACCTATAGAAACACGATGAAGCGCTTTTTGTTTTTGGTTATGGCGCTCTGGCAACAGCGCTTTAAGCTTTACTTTTTTGCTGCCGTTATTGGCGCACTGACCGGGATTTTAATTTTTTACCCCATCTATGATTTTATATTCTTTTATGAAAGCGAAGGAACCAGTGAAGACCTGCAAGTACAAATAAATACCGCACTGATTTATGTTTATTCCCAGCTTAAAACCTCCCTTATGGGGGGGACACCTGGCAAAACTCTCTTTCTTGGGCAGCTAGGCGCAGTATTTGGTCTGGTTATCGCCTTTATCTATGAATTGCTACACTGGCGCTTACAAAGAATTAGCCGCTTAAGTAGCGAATTATCAATCAATTTACACTCATTGATTTTACAAGGTGAGGGGCCCTTACTTGAGTTTAAATCTTCATTTCGCTGGGATTTAGAAAAAGAAAGAGTCAATCGCGCACTGGAAACGGTTGTTTTAAAAACCCTGGCGGGTTATCTAAATAGCTCAAAAGGAGGGACT
>JAUXBW010000069.1 GCA_030619185.1 Methyloprofundus sp. | reverse complement strand
TTTGTCCGTCTTTAGCGGTGTAGCAACAGTTACGTAGCTTGCTATGCGCCTGTTGCTATACGGACGAAGACAAACAAAAAATCTGCGCGATAATGCACAACTTATTTAATTCCCATTCCTAAGGCAACTCGCAACAAATACCCCAGGCATAAAAAAGGCCGCATATAGCGGCCTTTTCTACAACCTATAAAGCGAGATTGCTATTTTAACAAGCCCTGCAATAAACCATTCAGATTATGCACAAACTCGGCAGGGTCATCTAGCTGCCCACCTTCGCTTAATACCGCCTGATCAAACAGGATACGGGTTAAATCAGCAAAACGTTCATCATCTTGCTCTTCTTTTAAACGAGTTACCAAGGCATGTTCAGGATTAATTTCAAACACTGGCTTAGGTGCGCCCATGCCCATCATGCTCATATCCTGACCTGCTTCTTTCATGATGCGTTCCATATTTAAGCTCATGGCATCTTGCTCAGTCACCAGACAAGAAGGCGATGCTGTTAAGCGATGACTTAAACGTACTTCACTTACTTTATCGTTAAGCACTTCTTTGATTTGACTAATAACGGACTCAAAATCTTTGGATGCTTCTTCCTGCTCTTTTTTATCTTCTTCAGTATCAAATTTTTCTAAGTCCAATTCACCTTTGGCAACCGATTGCAATACTTTGCCATCAAAATCATTCAGGTTAGACACCAGCCACTCATCAACGCGATCTGTTAACAACAAGACTTCTATGCCCTTTTTGCGAAAAATCTCTAAATGCGGACTATTTTTAGCAGCCGCAAAACTATCCGCTGTTACATAATAGATTTTGTCCTGCCCTTCCTGCATACGGCCTATATAATCTTCGAAAGATACCTCTTGCGCATCAGTATCCGCATGAGTTGAAGCAAAGCGTAATAATTTCGCAATACGCTCTTTATTTTTATGATCTTCAATGGGGCCTTCTTTGATCACATTACCAAATTGCTCCCAAAAAGTAGCATATTTTTCTTTATCATTATTAGCGATATTTTCTAACAAGCTTAGAATTTTCTTAACAGCTCCCGCTTTAATCGTATTGATTTTTTTACTTTGTTGTAAAATTTCACGAGAAACATTGAGCGGCAATGCATCAGTATCAATCACACCACGAACAAAACGTAAATAACGCGGCATTAATTGCTCGGCATCATCCATAATGAAAACTTTACGTACATAAAGTTTTACGCCATGCTTTGCTTCTCTGTCCCACATATCAAAAGGAGCGCGTGCCGGCACATATAACAACATAGTATATTCGTTAGTACCTTCAACCTTACTATGTACGTGCGCTAAAGGGTCTTGAAAATCATGACCTACATGCTTATAGAACTCGTTATAGGCTTCATCATCCAGCTCATCTTTAGATTTAGTCCACATCGCTGAAGCACTGTTAACCGTCTCATCTTCAACTTTTGCAGGCTCTGTTTCATTGCCCTCTTCGTCTGTCACTGCAGGAATTTCTTTAGCCATAACAATAGGCAAAGAAATATGATCAGAGAATTTTTTAATAATAGAGCTTAAACGATAGTCATCAAGGAATTCTTTTTCAGCTTCTTTTAAATGTAATACGACTTCCGTACCACGTCCCTCTTTTTCAACAGTCTCAAGCGTGTACTCACCCTCGCCCGCTGACTCCCAGGTAACGGCCTCTGTAGTACCGGCTTTACGCGTCGTTAGCGTGACTTTATCAGCAACAATAAAAGCAGAGTAAAAGCCCACACCAAACTGGCCAATCAATTCACTGTCTTTTGCCTGGTCACCCGTCAATGAGTCAAAAAACTGTTTTGTACCTGATTTTGCAATCGTACCAATGTGCTCTTGCACTTCTTCACGTGTCATACCAATACCGTTATCACTGACTGTGATCGTATTAGCGTCTTTATCGAAAGCGACGCGAATTTTCAGCTCGCTATCCCCTTCATACAGACCATCATTTGATAATGCTTCAAAACGTAGTTTATCAGCTGCATCAGATGAATTAGAAATCAACTCACGCAGAAAAATCTCTTTGTTACTATACAAAGAGTGAATCATTAAGTTCAATAAATGCTTAACTTCAGTTTGAAAGCCCAGCGTTTCTTTTTTTGCTTCAACGGTCATTGTGATAATTCTCTCCAAAAAAATAATAAATCATCATTCCGATATAAGGGTAAAGAATGTATTTTCAAGGGCAAAAGTAAATATAAGGCACTTCTATTAATTCTGTCTGAGTAGCCGTGCGTTTAAAATGCTTGAGAACAAGGCGAAGAATGTGGTTAATAGTAAGCTATTGACAAGTATTTTAGACGCGCAATAGTGCAGCACCTATTTGGATTTGATGTATAGTATATTTCTTATATTACTGATTTTCAGAAACCTACCTGATCACAAAACCCATGATTATACGCCTACTTTTACTGGTTAATCTGCTATTGATATGTCTTGCTAGTCATGCTGAAAACTCTCGTCCAGGTATAGAGTCTCAGTCTGTAACAACTATCTATACTACTGTATTTGTAACCGATATTGATGAAGTGGACAGCGCAAACCAAAGCTTTATCGCCAATGTGTACGTTGAATTCAAGTGGCATGACCCACGCATGAAATCAATTGACAATTCTTCCCGAGAAGTTACCTTTGATAAAACCTGGCACCCAAGGATACAGATAGTCAATCAACAACATCTTTTCAGAACTTTTCCAGAATCATTTGAAGTTTCAAAAAATGGTAATGTGACTTATCGCCAACGCTACTGGGGGGACTTCTCCCAACCTCTGGACCTTAAAGAATTCCCCTTAGATAGCCAGCTACTGGAAATTCAGATTGTGGCGGCTGGGTATAATGATAAAGAGGTTTTATTTGTTCAAAACCCGGATGAGCCTTCCGGTCTGGCGGATAAATTGTCAGTAACCGAATGGGCGGTCGGTCACTGGGTCGCTGAAGCTATGACCTATTGGCCGACAAAAAATGTAGAACCACTAAGCGGTTTTCATTTGCTCATTCATGTAGATAGGAAAGTAACGTATTACACCATTAAAATTATTATCCCCTTACTGCTGATTGTTGCTATGTCCTGGCTAGTGTTCTGGATAAATCCGGTAGAGTCAGGATCACAAATCAGCGTGGCTGTTACTGCAATGCTAACACTAATTGCTTACCGTTTCTCAATCGGAGAACTAGTCCCCAAGGTATCTTACCTTACCCGTCTGGATTACTTTATTCTGGGTTCAACCCTAATGGTGTTTCTGAGCTTATTACTGGTCATTATCACCTCCAATCTGGCAAAATCAGGTCAAACTCAATTAGCCTTAGGTATAGACAGATGGTCAAGAATCATCTTCCCATTTGCATTAATTTTTATCTCCTTAGTAGCCTTTGTTTAAGTTCTTATATTTTCCTGTCCATCACTGACTTTCGTAACTGTTCTATTTTTTCACAGTAATCATGGTACTCATTTGATTTAGCTGGTGAATAGTTCAGGTTTTTAAATAGGCCTGTTAACTTGGTAAAGTAATCACGCACAGCCTCTTTATCACTAAATTGATAAGCCGTGTTCACTAGCTCTACAATACGATTTAGACTTTCCTGCTGTCTTGCCAAAGGCACCGCGACATCAACTGGGTCAAAAGCATCCTGCTGTAAATACACCATATCCAGAAACAGGGCTTGCTGATAAATAACAAAATCTTCTGTACTCACACCTTCTTCACCGGTTACCTGGATCATTTGCGAAATAGAATCTCCCTTTTGCAACAGCTCTAATAAACTCTGCACATTATCTATCCAGGATTGTGACAGATGCTCGGCAAACCACGGCTGCAGTTGCTCTAAATAACGCGACCAGGATAAAAGCGGATCTACAGCCGGATAAAAGCGTTTATAGGCTCTATCAGCACTCAAGCCCAAAAAGGTTTTTACCGTTCCTAAGGTGGATTGCGTCACAGGCTCTTCAAAGTTACCACCGGCTGGCGATACAGTACCAATCATCGTTAAACTACCTTCACTTTGATCTGCTGTTTTGATAACGCCCGCGCGTTCATAGATTCCCTTAATAGCAGAATCCAGATACGCTGGAAACGCTTCTTCACCCGGAATTTCTTCCAGACGACCCGATGTTTCGCGCATTGCCTGTGCCCAGCGCGAGGTTGAATCGGCAATAATTAGGACATTCAGACCCATTTGCCGATAATATTCACCCAAGGTAATCCCGGTATAAATGGAAGCTTCTCGTGCTGCAACAGGCATAGAGGAGGTATTACAAATAATTACCGTCCGATCCATTAAAGTCTTGCCATTAACGTCTTTTAATTTTGGAAATTCAGTGATGGTCTCTACAACTTCTCCTGCCCTTTCTCCGCAAGCAACAACGATAACGATATCAACATCAGAATTACGTGAAATTAAATTCTGTAAAACCGTTTTTCCAGCACCAAAAGGGCCAGGAATACAGCCCATCCCGCCCTTTGCAATGGGGAAAAAGCTATCAATAAGGCGTAAATGAGTAATCAGTGGCTCATGTGGATACAGCCGCTGTGCAATATTTTGCTTTAGTAAGTTCTGTGGTAGGGGCTTACGTACTGGCCAGCGTTGTTTTAAACTAATCTCTCTTTCTTTACCTGATTCTAACTTGATTTTTGCGACCGGCTCATTAACCGTGACCACACTCTCTTGAATCCAGGTAATAGTACCCTCCCCCTGAATATCAAAAGGCACCATGATTTTATGGCTAAATCCTCGCTCCTGGACAGTACCAATAACAGAACTGGCACGTAATACAGCCCCTGTTTGTACTATCGGTGTAAACGACCATTTAGCATGTTCATCTAAAGCGGGAAAACCAACCCCTCTGGGCAAAAAATAGCCAAATTCATTGGCCAGCTTGTCTAATGGGTTTTGTAAGCCATCGTAGACCTGACCGAGTAAGCCTGGGCCTAATTCGACAGAAAGCATTTCAGCACTTTGCTCAACTAGGTCACCTACCGCCACACCCGTTGTACTTTCGTAGACTTGAGCATCGGCAACCGAACCATTGATCCGCAATACTTCTGCCTTTAAGCGTTCCTGATATTTAGTATCACTACCCGATGGTAAAATATACACCACTTCGTTCTTGGTTAAGGGATGCGGGTTGCCTGCAAGTGTTTCGATAGATACCAGGCTTTCCTGAATGGATACAACTCGTGCTGTTGCCTTTATTGTGTTATTCATTTATTTCTCATTAGTCACAGTTAGTAGAGCGGATTTCAGTCCGCAACTCCAAATTAATCATAGCGGACTAAAGTCCGCTCTACTCTGTTTTCAAATAATCACCTAAACCATTATTTACTAGCTGTTCAAATTGCTGCATGGCTATTTTCTCATCGCACTGCACCCATCGATGAACAATATTCCAACGCAGCACATAAATCACCACAGCTTCAAAGTCAAAATAATGCGTATGCCCTATGGTTTCGTAATGCCGCCAGCTTAGGTTTAATAATAACTTTTCTAATTCAACACTCTGCTCAGTTTCAAACAGAGTGTTCGCCTGTGTAATCCAGGCAAAGCGATGACTTAAAGCGAAATCCTCTATTTGCCAGTTTTTACGTATAAAGGGAACGACCTGCCCATAGCCCCAGCGTTCACCTTTAGAAGGGGCATCCATGCCTAGTTTTCGACGACGAATAGCCGTCATAATCGTGCGCAATTCCATGCGCCATATAATGGTCTCACGCAATAAAGGATTATCAATAGATTGAATCACTCTCTCTGCTTCAGCTGCTATTTTCGCATCGCTACTCTGTTCAGAATTCATTCTAGCCCAGTGCAAGACACTGACTATTTGCTCCAATTGCTGCCGATCCTGGTCTTGTAATAACGACAAACGTCGTTCCAGGTGTATCCTTGAAGCCGGTTTATTTTTAACATCCCATAAAGACAGTGGATGTGGTTGCAAGCCTGTCATCAACATCGCGTAAGCGTTTTGCTGTTTCACTTTACGATGCCTTGCAGTAAAGTTCTAAAGCGAGGCTGCAGGTGCTCTAGTAATAAGGCTGAAAGTGTCTCATCAGTAAAGTCAATCACCATATCATCCTCTTTTAGTTTCACCGATATGCCACCGCTAACATCATCCGCAACTTGTATGGATACCCCTTTACGCAGCATATCGGCAGCAATGGCGGCAGTATAGTGCGTTAAAGTCCCAACTTTTAATTCATCCGGGTTATTTTTTAACTCCTCCACTCCCACAGGGTTGTTAGGTAGGAATATGCTAATTTTTTCCTCACTATCTAAATTCAGTTGTTCACGCGCCTTACCTGCCAATTGCAAAATAATCTTTTCCAGAAAAGCTTGCTGATCCATTTTTTGCCCGACAACACGCTTTACTTCGTTACTGAAACGGCCTAGTAGGGTATCCCGCAGCTTCAATAAAGCATCTCTGGTCGCTAATTTTAAGGCATCTTCGCCCGAGCTACGTAACGCATCACTTTTCTTTTTAGCTTCATCAATTAATTGCTGTGCCTCTAATTCTGCCTCTTCAATAATCCACTCAGCACGTTTTTGAGCATCAAGCACGATGCTTTCCGCTTTTTCCTTGCCGGCATCGACTCCCTGGTCTCGTAGACGCTGGATTAGGTTTTCCACACCCGATGAAGTCGCTTTAGCATGTTGCTCATTCATTGTCGTTATCCTTGAGGAAGATTACCACTAAGCACTAATGCAAAAATAAAGGCAAATACCGCAAAGCCTTCAACAATTGCTGCTGGCGCAACTGACAAACCAAAGATTTCTGGCTTGGCCTTAGAGGCATGTATTGCTGATGCACAACATTGCCCCTGATAAATAGCACTATACATCAAGGCAATACCTGATAAAACACCAATAGCAAACAGGCCTGGAGCCACTTCAACAGTGACCGCTCTATTTAGGGTAAACATCACCACAATGCCATAAATAACTTGTGAGGATGGCATCGCAGAAACACCCACATAACGTCCATAGCCACTATCAGTATCCAGCATAGCTCCAATGGCTGCCTGCCCTGCAACTGCACAGCCCATAATACTTCCTAGCGCACCTAAAGCCATCGGTGCATAAAGACCAATCCAGCCTAAAACAATAACAAAATCATTCATTAGTAACCCTCTTTTTTAGAAAATGCATTAAATGGATAGCCTTCATCAGACACACTCCAGTTATAAAACTCTATAAAATTTAAACGTAAGCCATGTACAACACCACTACTTTACTACCTATAGACTTTCAGAAAAATACAACACGGATACTATCCCTCAAAGGGATCTTATCCGTTAAACAAATAGAATTGGTTTATCTGTGAAACCAAATAATAAATGTCTAAAATAATGAATCAATTTTGTGCATAGGTAAAAATAATTGCTGATTGAGTAAAAAATCAAAACCATAGCTTTGATAAAAAGACTCCGCCTTCGTATCTATTGCATCAACGACAACAGCATATGAAGCGACTTGCTGTGCTGACACTTTACAACGACATAGTGCATCCATTAACAGTAAGTCGCCTAAACCTTGTCCTTGATACAGCTTATCAATCGCTAGGCGACCTAACAAAGACACAGGCACCAGTGGATATTTAGGCAATTTCCGAGCGATTGCGTTGCTTAAGTCACCAATATAAACAGCACTTGCTGATAAGGTATAAAAACCAACAATCTTAGCCTCATCCTCTAATACATACGCAACAGCAAGCTTTCTTTTAATATCTTGAGTCATTTGTTGCTGTAAATAATGGTTTAATACTGTGTTACCGCAATTAAAATATTTGCGACTATATTTTTTATCAAAAAGCCTAATATCTCTATTCGCTCTCACGTATTGCCCTGATTTTCTTTATAAGCTTGTGCTGAGCGTATGAGCTTTTCATTGTTTGCACCAGGGTTTAATAAGCTCTCAGCAAAATGCTCTTGTTGCTGAGGGATAGGCTTAATAAACGCATGCACATTTACCTTTACCTCTTGTTGTGTTTGCTTATGCTCTAAAAATAATACAAAGTCCAATACTTCACTTTTCAAATCAATTGGTAACGCATTAACATGCTTTTGTATTTGTTCTTCTAAATACATATTCTTCCCCTACTCAAATACAATGTTTATTGCACAACAGCTATTATCTATTACATTAAAATCCAATTCATACTTTCAGTAAAAATTAGTAACCCTCTTTTTTAGAAAATGCGTTAAATGGATAGCCTTCATCAGACACACTCCAGTTATAAAACTCTATAAAATTTAAACGTAAGCCATGTACAACACCACTCATAATACCCAGCATAATATTTAGGGTGTGCCCAATCAGTAAAATTAAAATACTAAATAATAAGCCTACTCCAGGCATGGCGTGATACACCTGCCCGGCAAGATCATTAAATGTAATCGCCAGGGAAGCACTGGCTAACCCTAATGCAAATAAACGCATATAACTCAAAACATCACCGAATATTTTAGTCACTCTGGTTAGACTTTTGATACCATCCAGTAAACGCAAAACAACATCCAGTGGGTTGCGTATTTTCCTATCGCTACTAAAGAGTATTAAAGCCATAACAGCGAGCGATAAAATAAGAGTTGCGCTTTGCTCTAACACGATAGAATGACTATCCTTAGCTAGCCATAATACAAACCCACCGATAACAAATAGTGCCCATCCTATTGATGCAAATCGGGTCGTGTTTTGTTTTAACTGATGAGCTCGCACCAGATTAGCCAATGCAACATGTATGACACCAACAAAAATAGATATTTTCATCATGGTAGAAAAATCATTGATATCAAATACTTTTAATTCTTCAACTAGAGTTCCCGCTTCTGGACTCATGCCAAAATAGCTACCAACGAGAATACCCCAGACTAGGGACGCTGTTAATGTGACCAGCAATAACTGCCGAAAGCGAATACCCTTAACTGACTTCCCCATTCCTTGCCATTTTAAGGCTAAAAACCCCATAAAAACGGCTGCGTAACCAGCATCCGAAAGAATCATGGCAAAAAACAAGGCAAAGGAAAAAAACACCACAATGGAAGGATCCCAGTCATAATAATTTGGCGTTTGATAAAACGTAACGAGTTCTTCACCGCCTGCAAAGGTATTGGTATTTTTTAATAAAGTGGGTGGTTGCTCTTCGCCATCAGGAGCCTCAATTACCCAGGCTAATTTATGCTGCTCAGAAAATTGTTCAATACCTGCAATATCGTCTTCAGCTATCCAGGTCTGGACAACAAACACATCCTCTTCATCTCGGGTTAAGGCATGCGCTGCATTTAAAGCTGAGGTATTTTCGTACTGCGCAAGATTTAACATAATTAAAGTTATCCAGCGCGTTAATGATTCACGCTTAGCACCGGCATCTTCTAGGCCTAATTCTACATTTTCAAGATTTTTATACAGTTGCGATAAAGAGACATCACCTGTATGCGTTCTAGGTACTGGCATTGCTTTAGCCGCTGGTTCATCTTTGGCAAGTACAACAATATAGGCATCAGTATTTGATTGATTAACCTGCTCCCAGGTCAATTCTGATTTGCGCACCAGTTTCATCAAACGCTTAGGGACGATATAAAACCATAGTTTATTACCCCCTAACTGACCACTATCAGCAAGGTTAAAATC
>JAUXBW010000067.1 GCA_030619185.1 Methyloprofundus sp. | reverse complement strand
CACTCATAAAAGTGACCGAGACAGCACCTAGCTCGCTAAGAAAATCGGAAATATTAGCTGCAGCGTCTGCGTCGCTTACTACAGAAATTTGATGCCAGGCCATATTAAAGTGATTAGGGTGAATGAGGGGGAAAGACTTTAGCTTGCTGTGTGCTGTGTCTACGCCTCCGTATCAAGTACGGGGTAGGCTTTAAAGACGAACAAAACCCCCGCGCAATATGGGGAGGTTATTAATTGCGAGTTATCTAAAAAGGCGGACAAAAGCCCGCCTTACAGCATTTAGCTCATGCCCAGTTTCTTTTCTAAATAATGGATGTTCTGACTACCTACAGCAAAAGCGCTATCAGCCATAATATCCTGCTGTAACGGGATATTAGTCTTAATACCATCGATGACCATTTCGCTTAACGCGGTACGCATGCGTGCGATAGCACTAGCTCTGTCATCCCCGTGAGCGATCAGTTTACCAATCATGGAATCATAATAAGGTGGCACTCTATAGCCGTTATAAATATGAGTTTCACAACGAATACCAGGGCCACCTGGCATATGGAAAATATCAATAGTACCCGCACATGGCATAAAGGTAACCGGGTCTTCTGCATTTAAGCGGCACACAATGGCATGACCACGTAACACCACATCATCCTGAGTAAAGGAAAGGGGTTCACCTGCCGCAATGCGTAATTGTTCTTTAACTATATCGATACCTGTAACCATTTCCGTGACTGGATGCTCAACCTGTATTCGCGTATTCATTTCTATAAAGAAGAACTCGCCTTTCTCAAATAGAAATTCAAAAGTACCTGCACCAAGGTAGCCTATATCACGACAGGCTTGCGCGCAACGCTCACCAATAAAGTTACGTTGTTCTTCGGTAATGCCGGGAGCCGGTGCTTCTTCAACCACTTTTTGATGGCGGCGCTGCATAGAGCAATCGCGCTCGCCCAAATGCACTGCATTTCCATGCGCATCAGAAAGTATCTGAATTTCAATATGGCGTGGGTCCTCGAGAAATTTCTCCATGTAAACGGTAGGATTCCCGAAAAAAGATCCCGCTTCTGATTTGGTCAAGGCAATGGAGCTGATGAGAGCACCTTCGGTATGCACTGTACGCATACCACGTCCACCCCCGCCGCCAGCAGCTTTGATGATAATGGGATAGCCAATTTCGTGCGCCATCTTCAGGTTGGTTGCGTTATCGTCACCTAAAGGCTCACCATTTCCTGGTACGCAGGGGATACCTGAAGCAATCATTGCTTTTTTTGCTTCGATTTTATCGCCCATCACGCGGATAGTGTCTGCTTCAGGACCGACAAAAATAAAGCCACTTTGTTTTACTTTTTCAGAAAATTCTGCGCTTTCGGCTAAAAAACCATAGCCTGGGTGTATAGCTTCAGCATCAGTCACTTCAGCGGCACTGATAAGTGCAGGAATATTAAGATAGCTATCTGCAGAAGCAGGTGGACCAATGCAAATGGCTTCATCAGCCAGGCGAACATGTTTTAAATCACGGTCAGCACTGGAATAAACAGCAACGGTTTTAATGCCTAATTCACGACAGGCACGTAAGATGCGCAAGGCAATTTCGCCTCGGTTGGCAATAACAAGTTTATCGAACATAGTTTTTCCCCGTTATTATTCTATGATGAATAGTGCTTGATCATATTCAACGGCTTGTGCATCTTCGATTAAAATTTGCTTGATAACGCCACTTTTATCTGACTCAATCTGGTTAAGAATTTTCATTGCTTCAATAATACACAGCGTATCACCTTCTTTAACTGTTTGACCTACTTCGATAAACGGAGCAGAGCCAGGCGATGCTGAGCGGTAGAAAGTGCCAACCATAGGCGACTTAACCGCGTGCCCAGCAGGTTCAACTGCTACGGAATCACTTGCAGGCGGAGCCGCGGCAGCCAGGGCGACAGGAGCCGCTGCAACTGGAGCAGCAGGCGCAACAGCGGTCGAATAGCGGTTGATACGCACTGATTCTTCGCCTTCGGTAATTTCAATTTCAGCGATATCGGATGCTTCAATCATTTCGATCAGCTTTTGTATTTTTTTTATATCCACAATTTAATTTCTCTCGAGTAGTTTCTGATGAGCCGCCTGCAAGGCTAGCTCGTATCCGGTTGCACCCAATCCACAGATAACTCCCTCTGCGATATCAGAGAAATAGGAGTGTTTGCGAAACGGCTCCCGAGCGTGAACGTTAGATAGGTGCACTTCAATAAAAGGGATTTTTGTTGCTAATAAAGCATCGCGAATAGCAACACTAGTATGTGTAAATGCGGCTGGGTTGAGAATAATAAAATCTACCTCATCGGTAAAAGCCTGATGAATCAGTTCAACAAGCTCATGTTCTGCATTATTTTGATAAAAACGTAATGTATGGTCTAACTTTAGCGCAAGTGATTCAGTACTTTTCTGAATATCAGCCAGGGTTTTTTTACCATAATGCCCTGGCTCTCTAACACCCAGCAGATTTAGGTTCGGACCATTAAGAATTGTAATTTTTGCCATGCAGTACGTTGTTTATGCTTATTTTACGCAAATATACACTAATTTTGCCTAATTTGCAGGGTGTTGTCCAGATATATGTTTTTTAGCAACGGTTCGCGATATAAGCGCATCTTTTTTCAACTTAAGCGAAGTCTTTTGCACAGGGACAATTATTCTAGGATTATTTATAACTTGAGGTGTTAATAAAGGCGCAATCAATTCACGTAGTTTTTGTTTAGATAATTCACCGGGATGGCGTAACACAATATGGTTTTGTTGATTGACTATAACGGTAAAGGGAACCGCATTAACCATATTACCTAACTTTTTAGATAATTTACCACCCTCAGTCTCGGCGATAAGAATAGGGTAATTAATATCCATAAAACTTAGATAATCTTCGACTAGTAGCGGGTCGTCAATAGCGATACCGATAAACTGAACATTTTGCTGAGCATATTCAGCTTGTAGTTCCATAAACAAAGGTATCTCTTTCAAACAAGGAGGGCACCAGGTCGCCCAAAAATTAATAACAAGTATTTTACCGCGCCAGCTAGAAATGGGCTGAATAGTCCCGGCAAGGTCGGGCAGTGAAAACTCTATTAAAGGCATAGGCTGTTGTGCCTGTAGATATTTCTGGTTTTGGTGCCAGGCAAAGAGAGAGCTAAGTAATATCAGGAAAGCTAATATAACAGCTATAAAAAGTTTAGGCATAAATGGCTTGTAGAGCGGGCGCTATCAAAAGTGAAGTCATCATAATAAATGAGCGTTAAAAAAATAACAATTTATTGTAATCTGGATAAATGCTTTAAAAATGTTTTAGTTCCCTGGAATCCTATGACCCGGGCATTGGCCTGCTCTTGCTGACTAAGGTTAAAAAATAATATTGCAGGTGGGCCTATTAAATTAAAGGCCTTTAATAATGCCTTATCATCGGCATTATTTTTAGTAATATCAGCCTGTAATACGACAAAATCAGCAAGTGCTTGCTTTACTTCGGGATTACTCAAAGTATAGTGCTCCATTTCTTTACAGCTAATGCACCAATCGGCATAAAAATCCAGCATTACCCATTTTCCCTGTGCACTTGCGGCTTGTAACTGCTGATTAAGCTCTGTCAAGGAAGCGATTCTTTTAAAAGCCAAAGGAGTGTCCTGTTGTGGAGCCGGTGCACCAGGCGAAAGACCTTTTAATGGTTGCAAAGGATTGATGTTACCTGCACTTAGCCCGATTAGAATAAGTAATCCATAAGCAAGTAAAATTACTCCCAATCCTTTCCATAGCTTATGCCAGCCGCTATCAACCTCAGGTAAAGGGTCTAGTACGCGTAGATAAATAGCGGGAAGAATACACAGCATAGCCCAAAATAACATAGTGATCTCAGCTGCGATAACACGCTCTAACATCCAGATGGCGACAGCAAGCATGATCACGCCAAAAACAGACTTACTCGTGTTTAGCCAATGCCCAGCTTTGGGTAGTAAACTACCTGCTGACGCACCAATAATCAAGAGTGGAACTCCCATACCAAAACCCATGACAAATAAGGCAGAACCCCCTAAAATCACATCACCCGTTTGGCCAATATACATCAGTGCAGCGGCTAAGGGGGCAGCGACACAAGGGCCAACAATCAGTGAGGAAAATACACCCATTAGCGCAGCACCCATATAAGAGCCGTCGCGGTGTTCATCACTGATATTATGTAAACGAGTTTGTAAGGATTTCGGTAATTCCAGATTATAAAAGCCAAACATCGACAAGGATAAGAGGATAAAAATCCCGCTAAATAAATAGATAATCCAGGGAGCCTGAAAGCTTGCCTGAAGATTACTACCAAACAAAGCGGCAAGAACACCGAAAACAGTATAAGTAATAGCCGAAGCCAGCACAAAACTCAAAGAGAGAAAAAAACCCTTACGATTCGTTATATCCTTACCTTGTCCGACAATAATACCGGATAAAATAGGTATCATCGGAAACACACAGGGCGTAAAAGCTAATAATAAGCCAAAGCCTAAAAAGCTGAGCAAGGTCAAGCCGAATGAATCCTGCTGCAAAGATGCGACGATAAGGTCTTGCTCAGATGCAAGGTCTGGTTTTACCACCTTAGGCGAATTTGAGAGTGTTGCCGAAGAAATAGCAGGTAATAATAGATTAACCGTTTTCTCCATCGGTGGATAACAGACACCGCGCTCCGCACAGCCCTGAAACTTGACTTTAAGACGTATATTATACTCAGCAGGATTGCTACGGTTCAGTGGCAGATCAAAGCTTAGGCTGTTATACAGAATCTCTACATTACCAAAAGCTTCATCATACTTTGCCTTACCATGAGGAATATCAAAACTAAGCAGCTCAGTATCATCTGGGCTTAATAACTCGATGACAAATTTTTCCCGATACAGATAATAACCATCTGCAATTTGCCACTGTAGGTTTAAGGTCTGGCTATCCTTCGTGGTGGCAAAAAACTGAAAAGCTTCATCAGCCGGTAAGAGTTCATCAGAAAAAAGGTTTAAGCCCAAGTTAAAACCTTTGCGCAATCGTTTAATCGGATTAAAACCACGACTAGCTTGTGCGGATGTTTGCGCAGTCAGTGGAATAGTGAGTAGCGTGTTTTGTGGTGGATAACAAAGGCCTAAATCCGAGCAACCCTGATGTTTGACCATTAAAGACAAAGTTACTGCAGAATCAGGGCGGTTCAGACTTAAAAGGCTGGTAACAGAACGGCGATAAATCTGCACATCACCAAAATTTGGATCATTTTTAATTTCGCCAGCAGGTAAGTCAGCCTGCTTAATGCTGATAGAACTTGTCTTTGAGGTAAAAGAAATCTTATTACGATATAAATAATAACCTTCCGCAATATGCCAGGAAACCTTGATCTTACCAAGATCCGTGGCAACAGCTGAGACTTTAAAAGCCTGATCAGGCGGTAATAATTTACCTGGATCGATGGCATAAGCCCACTGACCAACAAGAATAAAAAAGCAGGCAAAAAGTAATTTCAAGTAGTGCATGGTGTTATCCATTCAATAGTCAGGCAATCTATTATCGATAAAAAAAGCAATAATTTCAGGTATGTCATTTAAGGGGTAAGCGTTAAGTTCCCCTCCTTAGCAAGGAGGGGTTAGGGGAGGTTTTATTAGAAATAGGTTCAATGCTTCCCCTTTTTGGCTATAAACTGAGGTTTGCAGGCACCATAAATATTAACACAGGTCGCTGGATTTCTTTACAAAGCCGTGCAGCGGTATAATTTCATCAGATGGAATGATTTGATTTTTTTAAAAAAGTCCTTATTGTAGGGTAAACTTGAAAAAAAAATAAAGCCGGAATTTATTCACCCAATAAATTAGAGAGTCACTTATGAGCCCAGTACAGTTAGTCTTTTTAGTCTTCTTAATCGTTCCATTTATAGAGATTTACCTACTATTGCAGATTGGCGGCATAGTCGGAGTTTTTCCCACCATTGCCCTTGTTGTTATTACAGCAATAGTGGGTGCTAGCCTGTTAAGGCAACAGGGGCTGGCAACCTTGCAGCGTTTTCAGGATAACCTACAAAAAGGAGAACTCCCAGCTTATGAAATGGTAGAAGGTCCTATATTATTAGTCGGTGGGGCATTATTACTAACCCCGGGGTTTTTCACCGATGTTATCGGTTTTGCCTGTCTGATTCCCTCGGCACGTAAAAAAATTGCTCAGTACATCATCGAAAAACGTCTGGTACAGGCAGGAGTCGCACCACAGCAACAAAAAACTAAAGCACAACCTGGGGTAATAGAAGGGGAGTTTAAGAGAGAAGACTAAAGGGGGCAAAACGCACTTGAGTTCGCTAATATATTAATAGGTACTTTAGCGGTGCGGGGGAGCTTAACTGGTTGCGGCTAAAGCCCCTCATACAAACACATACAAAATCAAGCATTCGGCTTATTATAATCATGGAAAATATGTACATCACGTTGAGGATATGGAAAAGATAATCCTCCCTCATCAAAGCGTTCTTTTACCTGCCGAGTAATATCCCAATAAGCACTCCAATAGTCTGTACTTTTCACCCAGGGGCGTACAATAAAGTCAACGGATGACTCATTTATAGCATGTAGCTTGATGGTGGGCTCAGGCTTCTTTAATGTCAGCTCATTATTATCTACAATATCGTGCAAAATTTGTTCAGCAATATTGATATTATCATGGTGTCCAATACTAAAAGCTAAATCTACACGACGCACGCTTTCTGCAGTTATGTTAATAATGATATCTCCCCATATTTTACTATTGGGAATAATCATACGTTTACGATCAAAGGTTAAAATGGTTGTTGAAACCAGATTCATTTCTTTTACTTTACCGCTAATGCCTGCCACATCAACAAGATTGCCGACATCAAAAGGTCTGTAAAACAGAATCATCAAGCCAGATGCAAAATTTGACAAAGTATCTTGCAGAGCAAAACCAACAACAAAGCCCATAATTCCCATACCTGCTAATAGGGGGCCTATTTCAATACCAAGCTGAGATAAGGCAATGATAAAACCAACTATCATCACTATTCTCTGAATAATTGAGCCGAGAAAATCCTTTAATAGCTGAGAAGACTCAAATTTTGAACTGGACGTTGCTTTATCAATAAGCTTTCTTGCAATAGAGGCGATAACCTTGAAAGCCAGAATAATAAAAATAAAAGAAATCATTCTAAACAGGATGAATGGAATATTATCCTGCAGCTTTAAAATTGCCTGATCGAGCAGTTTCTTAAACAAGCCAATAACGGCTTTTGTTTTAACATCAGTATGCAGGATATTGCCTGTTGCAATCACTAATGCCTGGCCAAATTTAGTGGTATCCATATTTAGCTCTGCCATGATACCCAGCATTTTTTCCAGAGTAGACGCAGCTAACGCTTTGCGTAACCTTTCATGATGTAATTTCCTGGCGATTTCTTTTTGTTCATCAGGCTCTGACTCTTCCATAGCGATATTCAGTTCCGTAATGGCATCAAGGCTAAGGCGTATCCGAGCAGTTTGTGTAATTGCAACAAAGTGAACTAACTTCTTTAATTCTTTGGTGCTGGCATCTACACTCATATTGAGTAATTTTTGACGGTCAATATTTTTTTGCCACTGCCCCAATAAGCCAAAAATTAATTGTTTTGCTCTATCTATAGAGCGGTCAGTTACGGGGTTTTTATCGGCTTGTTTATGTAGTTTAGGAAAAAGGTTTTTAAGTGTAACAATTTCATACCGTATGATTTTTTCTTGATCGACCGATAATGCTTGTGTCTCTTTAAGTAGGTGCTGAGTCTCCTTAGTTGTTTTATCCAGTTTCTGTTGAATACTTATTAAGTGATCTAGTTCGCCAGATAGCTCACCTTCAATCTCGATAAGAAGTGTGGTAAACAATAGCTGATCAAAGCCTGGTATTTGTGCTGCAACTTCTCTAAGGTCGGAGGTCTCCTGATTAAGTTGCTTGATATTGGCCAGTATTACCCGACTTTCAGCAAGGCCTGACTGATCAGGGTTTTTCTTAGTTTGCTCTGTATCCGTAGGAGGAACAGCCGGTGATTCTTCAGCATGTACTGAAAAGGTACTCAGGCTGATTAGTAATACGAGTATCAGAGGAGGAGACGCTGTGAAATTGAGTCGCATAAAAGCTAATAAGTTTTAAGTGAAAATGGGGTCATGAAATGGGGTTAGACACCATTTTTTCCTATCCATCAAAGAAAAATAGGTGCTGCTATGGGGTTGAAATATAAACAATGTATTGTGTAATCACAGCAGGCAATTTAGGAGGAATCGCAGTTGACTGTTATAAAACACTATAAGTAACGGGGTGACCGTCCAGTCCCCTCCTTAGCAAGGAGGGGTTAGGGGAGGTTTTATTAGATAATCCCCCCTCAATCCCTCCTTTTTCAAGGGGGTAAGTGAACGGTTACGTAACGGGGTATTAAATATAATGATCATAAATGTACCTGATTACGTACAATTCACAGCCATAGTAGAAAAAACCATAAGCATCAGTAAGTTAAGAAAATGTGTCATTCCCGAAGTCTTTTATCGGGAATCCGTGCTTAACCTATGAGATTCCTGCTAAAAGCATGCAGGAATGACGAAGCTTAGCTGAGAGTTGTGGGTAATCAGGTAAATGCATATCACCTGCTGAATGAGTATACCCCACTTCATGATTTTGTGACTAAATCTGAGCACGAAATACAGGGTTACAGCTCTACCGCTATTGCTGGTGAGCTGCACCTTGCTCATTAAAATGGAGAAGTTTATTACCAGAAAACAAAGCAGGAATTTATTATCTGGCGATGCAGACAAAAGAGCATGGTTGGGAGTACAGGCACCAGCATGGGCAATGGCACGCAGGAAAGAGGTTAGAAAAGATGAATGATCACGAGTGAATAGCGGAAATCTGCCGTTACCCTTGAATTTGTTTAATAGCTAATTTGTGGATAACAGATGAAATAAGCGTTTGGTAAGGTAAGCCCTGTTCTAAAGCGATCACTTTGATTTTTTCTATATCATCCTCAAAGAGTCTAATATTTAACGATTTCTTTCTAGTTTTTTTCTCAATGGTGGAAATAGCGACCGCTTTGAAAAAAACTTTTTTTTCAGCTAATTTTTGTGCTGACAAAGGTTGGTAATTCCCTTTGTCAATATCATCTTCTAATGCTTGAAATAGCTCGATTTCATCATCAGAATAAAGTGTATTTTTATTCATAATATGCGTTTTTTAAATAATACTTCGTATACTTTCTACTGGGATAAATTGTTTTCAAAAATAGATGATTACCATCCTGAACAAAAGGCACAATATAGACATAATTATTAATGTTTAAAACCAGACATTCTTGATTTTCATGCGTTGGGCTAGCGATGACATCTAATAATTGTTCATTTTTTAATGCAAAAACAACTTCTTCAAAGGAGATGTTTCTTGCACTGTTTTTTAAAAGATTGTTTTTATCATCATCCCATTCATAAGTGATTTCCTGCAATCTCGAAATCCTATAAAAATTAAAATAATGTATCCACAGTGTAGCCTTATAAGAAGAGAAGTCAATTTATATATACTGTCAGAATGACAGTGGGTAACTAGAAAACAAGTTGGGGAATGGTTAAAAAAATGTTAATTATCAGTTCAGTATTCCATTTCGTATTTGCCGAGAGTTGATTGAATATGGATATACATAAACAAGATGCAGGAAGAGCT
>JAUXBW010000135.1 GCA_030619185.1 Methyloprofundus sp. | reverse complement strand
CCGATGGCAAGATTGAAGATACCGGGCCATTAACCAAAAAACGTATGGAAACTGTGGATGATGAAACCTCTGCAGCAGCACTGGATTTTATCGACCGTCAGCATAAAGCGGGTAAGCCATGGTTTGTCTGGTGGAGTGGCACACGTATGCATTTCCGTACCCATGTGAAAAAAGAATTACGTGGTATTTCCGGGCAGGATGAATACAGCGATGGTATGGTAGAGCATGATCGCCATATTGGTTTATTCCTGAAAAAGCTGGATGATCTAAAAATCGCAGATAATACCCTGGTTTTTTACTCGACTGATAATGGTCCGCATATGAATACCTGGCCAGATGCGGCGATGACTCCATTTCGTGGCGAGAAAAACACTAACTGGGAGGGTGGCTGGCGCGTGCCTGCTATGGTGCGCTGGCCGGGTAAGATTAAAGCTGACACGGTCTCTAATGAAATTGTCCACCATATGGACTGGATGCCTACTTTACTGGCGATTGCTGGAAATACGAAGGTAAAGAAAAAGCTTTTGACTGGTTATAAAGCAATAGGTAGAAATTACAAAGTGCACCTGGATGGTTACAATATTCTGCCGATGTTGACAGGCGAAACTAAGGAGAGCCCGCGTAATGAAATTTTCTATTTTTCCGATGATGGTGACTTGACTGCTATACGTTATAAGGACTGGAAAGCCATTTTTATGGAGCAACGCGTGGAAGGAACTCTTCAGGCATGGGCAGAGCCTTTTGTGCCTTTACGTGTACCATTGATCTTTAACTTGCGTCGTGATCCTTATGAGCGCTCGCAGAAGACATCCAATACCTATTATGACTGGATGCTAGATAGAGTGTATTTGCTGTTGCCCGCAACAGACTATGTGGGTAAGTTTATGGCTACCTTTAAAGAGTATCCTCCGCGGATGAAGGCCGCCAGCTTTACATTGGGTGATGCCGTGGAAGTTATAAAAAACCAGGGTGGAGCACATTAACTTCGCTTGGGAATACATGGATGAACAGCTCTGCTGTGAGAGGCTTCGCTAAGCAGAGCTTACACTTCATGCATTCCCAAACAGGGTTTGGTAACGAGGGTCGTTGCACTCATAGCGATAGTCAATCGTAACCATTTTGGGTGGTTTATTTAATGCGAGTTACCTAATGCAGTAATATCTGTTTGGTCTGTTATTAAACGTTGCTTATTAACAAGCCTTTGCTTGTTACGTGAAATACGCTCTTGCCGGGCGCGCAGGATGTAACCACTTAAGCCGCTTCCTGACGCAACCAAAAACATTACGCCTACGGTGACTAACTGACTGAATATTAATAACCCACCCGCCCCAACAGCCGTAGCAAAAGCGGCTCCCACCTTGAAATTTGCTTTTGCATGGGCTTTGCGGGTTTCTTTTTCTATTTTCTGATAGCTTTGGGCAAGAATATTACTTTTCTCGCGTTCGCTATCTACTAGTATCCTTTCCCGCTCGCGGGAATGCATATCCTGTAAATCGGATTTTTCTTTTATTGCGCTAGCCTTTTCCTTCCCGGCTTGCTTTAAAATATTTTCGCGATCCTGTGCGTGTTGTTCGCGAAGAGTTGTCTGTAGGTCATGAGAAATACTGCGTGCAATGGATGAAAACCAGAAAGCCGACAATATAGCAGTTATAAGCCCAATCATGGCAATCACAATAACCAGTTGAAAGTCATGTGACCAATTGAATGCCATGATAATCAGACCACAGGTCACCAGTTGTATCAATATAATGCCAGGTAAAAATTTAAACATAATGTTTCCTTACTCGTTAGTAGGTCGGGTTAGATTTTTTATTGCGCAGCAGAAAAAAACGTAACCTAACAAGGTTAGATAGAGTTGCGCTGTTTGCCCTTGTTACGCAAGCTGCACACGGGTAATTCTAATATAATTTTTCTAGGATTAAGCTTTCATCCACTAGCTCAATCCAGTGCTTAACGGGAATATTTGCTTTACTTTGTAAATGCAATTGACAACCTATATTGGCAGTGGCAATCAGTTCTGGCTGGTATTTTTGCAAAGCGTCAACTTTGTTTTGCAGTAATTGCTGTGATAACTCAGCTTGTAAAATTGAATAAGTGCCAGCAGAGCCACAACATAAATGAGAGTCGCTAACAGGGCTAAGTTCAAAGCCACAGCGTATAAGAATAGATTCAACAACACCATCAAGTTGCTGGGCGTGCTGTAAAGTACACGGGCTCTGGAAGGCAATGCGTTTAATCGCTGGCTGAATACGAGTTAGGGGTAGTTCCTCGGCGGATAGAATTTCACTGATATCTTTCGCTAATTCACTGACTTTCCGTGCTTTTTCTGCATATTGCGCATCTTGCCTTAACAAATATCCATATTCTTTAATCATGGCACCGCAGCCGCTCGCGGTGATAACAATGGCAGTGGCACCTTGCTCTATATAAGGCCACCAGGCATCAATATTGCGACGCATAAAATCCCTGGCTTCGTGTTGAGCGGATAAATGTTGACTGACAGCGCCGCAGCAACCCGCCTTGATGGGTGTAATAAGTTCGATGCCGAGCTTATATAGAATATTTGCTGTAGCATTATTGGTATTGCTTGTTACGATAGATTGTACGCAACCCTCTAATATCAGCATTTTCCGTGTTTGAGCCTGATTTTCCTGGTGATAATCAGGCCTGAGCCTGGCTTTTTGTTTATCAGGTATTTGTCGCTTAAGTGAATTAGGGAGTATGGGTTTAAGTAGTTGTCCTGCTTTTAATAGCAGAGCAAAGCGTCTGGGGTAGGGTAGTAACTTTCTTAGCGCAAAGCGTGTTATGCGAGCGGTGACTGGGCGGCTAACTTTCTCTTCTATTAACTGTCTACCTATATCGGCTAAACGAGCATATTGTACCCCGGATGGGCAGGTGGTTTCGCAAGCACGGCAGCTTAGGCAACGATCTAGGTGAACTTGCGTATTGCTGCTAGTCGTCTGGCCTTCGAGCATTTGTTTGATTAGGTAAATGCGCCCTCTCGGGCTATCCCGTTCATCGCCTAATAATTGATAAGTGGGACAAGTTGCGTTACAGAACCCGCAATGCACACAGGAACGAATAATCTTCTCTGCTTCTAAGCCCTGTGCTTTTTTTAAAAAGTATTCTGTGGTTCTGGTTTGCATAAAATAGTATTACTCAGTAAGTTTTTTCAAAAGTCCGGGTACATACGGCCAATATTGAAAATACCCTGTGGGTCAAAAGCCTGTTTTAAGCGTTGATGTAGTTTTAATAAGGGTGCAGGCATGGGCTGGAAGATTTGATCGCGTATCCCTGTGCTACGAAACAGAGTGCTGTGGCCCTTTTTTAAATAGCTGTTTGCGCGAATTCTCTGTAGTGGGACATCGCTTTTTAGCCAGCGCAAAGCACCGCCCCATTCATATAGTGTGTCGCCTTCTATATCTAAAACAGGTGTATTCGATGCCAGAGAGAGTCGCCATAAAGCGGGCTTATGCTGGAAAAAAGGGTGCGTTTGTTCTGTTATTGACTGCCAGAAATTAGCTGCACTATTTAATAATTCTCCGCCAATTGTTTGCCTGGCACTATTGATCCCATTTTCTGTTCCGGACAAGCGTATATAAAGTCTACCCTGATAAAAACAACTAGCACTAATAGGTAAGGGGAGTTGAGACCACTGATGCAGCTTTAGTAACGCAGTGTCAATGGTGGTTTCATGTGTCAGCGTTAATTCCGCCTCGGGCATAGGTACTACTTTTATTGATGCATCCAGTAGGGCACCTAATGTGCCTAATGCACCCGTCATTAGGCGGGAGGCATCATAGCCAGCAACATTCTTCATGACTTCACCACCAAAAGATAGTCGCTCCGCTTTGCCATTAATGATGCTGCTACCTAATACATAGTCCCGGGCAGCACCACTATAAGCCCTGCGCGGCCCAGAAAAATTACTCGCAAGTGTACCGCCTAATGTCGCTTTCCCATTGTAGCCTGGAGGTTCAAATGCCAGCATTTGCTTATGCTCAACCAGGGCTTGCTGGATGGCTTTTATGGGTGTGCCTGCGCGCGCTTTAATAACCAGTTCAGTCGGTTCGTAGCTGATAATGCCCTGGTGCTCTGCCACATTGAGTATCTTGTCAGCAACAACGTCACGCCCATAAAAATCTTTGGATCCCCCTGCTTTAATAGTTAAAGTCTGATGCGTAGCGATGGCTTGCTGAACTTCATTCTGTAGCTGCTCGCTAAGGTTATTATGGGTAGGGTGCATTAAAAACGTTCCAGCTCAGGGTGGCGAAGTTTGCCATGATGTACATGCATGGCACCAAATTCGGCACAGCGATGCAGGGTTGGTATGGCTTTGCCTGGGTTTAATAAAGATTTAGGGTCAAAGGCTGCTTTTATTGCGTGAAACTGGGTAAGCTCAATGGCTGTGAATTGTACGCACATTTGATCTAATTTTTCCATACCCACGCCATGTTCACCCGTAATGGTGCCGCCCACCTTGATACATAACTGCAGAATAGCGGCACCTAATTTCTCTGCGCGTTGCAGCTCACCTGGGATATTCGCATCATATAGTATTAAGGGGTGTAAGTTACCATCACCCGCATGAAATACATTGGCGATAGCGAGTTCATATTGTTGTGACATTTCAGCCATGGTTTGCAATACTTGAGCCAGGCTTTTTCGCGGAATAGTACCGTCCATGCAGTAATAATCGGGTGAGATGCGACCTACCGCCGGGAAAGCAGCTTTACGGCCTTTCCAGAAGGTGATGCTTTGTTGTTTGTCTTTTGCAATGCGTACTTCGGTCACACCACTTATCGTTAGCAGTTCATAGACTGCATCAGTATGACTGGCAACTTCGGCTAAACTGCCGTCTAATTCACAGAGTAAAATCGCTGCAGCATCAATTGGGTAGCCTGCATGTACAAAGTCTTCAGCGGCCTGGATAGCTAATTTATCCATCATTTCCAGACCTGCCGGTATGATACCGGCTGAAATAATGCTGGCGACGGCATCCCCTGCTTTGCCTATATCATCAAATGCAGCCAGTAATGTTTGTGTGCATTCAGGTCTGGGTGAAAGTTTTACGCTAACTTCAACAATAACTCCGAGCATGCCTTCTGATCCCGTCATTAAGGCGAGTAAATCATAGCCAGGGCAGTCCAGACCAGTGCCGCCAAGGGTAATAAGTTCACCGTCTATGCTGACAATTGTTATTTGCTGGATGTTATGTACCGTTAAGCCATATTTTAAACAATGCACGCCCCCAGAGTTTTCAGCGACATTGCCGCCTATAGTGCAGGCAATTTGCGATGAAGGATCAGGTGCGTAAAACAAACCAAGGTGCTCAATAGCCTGTGAAATTGCAAGATTACATACGCCTGGTTGTACCCGGGCAATACGTAATTCTTTATCAATCGAGAGGATACTGTTCAGTTTACTCAGGCAAAGTAATAACCCCTGCTCATGGGGTAATGCTCCACCAGAGAGTCCCGTTCCTGCGCCCCTGGCAACCACAGGAAGACTTATTTTATTGCATAGGCGCAAAATACTTTGTACTTGTTCGCTACTATCGGGTAAAGCCACGATCAAGGGTAGTTGGCGGTAAGCAGCTAGACCATCACATTCGTATGGGCGCAGGTCTTCTTCCTGATAGAGCACCGCGTCTGTGGGAAGAATAGTTAGCAGTTGCTTTAGTAATTGCGGT
Source organism: Methyloprofundus sp. (assembly GCA_030619185.1). Taxonomy (GTDB): domain Bacteria; phylum Pseudomonadota; class Gammaproteobacteria; order Methylococcales; family Methylomonadaceae; genus Methyloprofundus. Next base: position 558 of record JAUXBW010000135.1, on the reverse strand, counting down.
AGGTTGATGCTTGATTTAGTCGCCATTTGACTCATGATTATAGAGCAATTTTATCTTGTCATTCAGAGAATATAAGTCTGAATTATAAATTAATTCTGGTAAAATGCGTGAAATTCTCATATAATATGTGTGCTACAGATTTTGTTATTGGCAGTAATGGTTGTTCCCACAGTGTTACCCCCTTCTGGATCCCCGTTTCACTAGCTGTATGCGATTCTTATTTATTTAATTAATTTCAGGTGTAAAGTTACATGGCTACAGGTACAGTAAAGTGGTTCAACGAAGCTAAAGGTTTTGGTTTTGTCTCTCAGGATGATGGTGGTGCTGATGTATTCGTACATTTTAGTGCAATCCAGGGTTCTGGATTTAAAACATTAAATGAAGGTCAGGCAGTTGTTTATGAAGTAGAGGATGGCCCTAAAGGTCCGCAGGCTACGAGTGTTACTGCCGCCTAAGGTATAAATGCCTTAGATACGCAGAACCCCGCTCCGGCGGGGTTCTTTTTTTGTGGCTTAATTTAATCATTAACCCCTCAATACCCCAAAAGGGAAACAGAAT
>JAUXBW010000030.1 GCA_030619185.1 Methyloprofundus sp. | reverse complement strand
TTGACAAAAAACCGCGAAAACAACAACCCTGCTTCAAATAACAGCCAAATAGGAACAGCCAGCAAAGTCTGAGAAATAGCATCGGGTGGTGTTAAAAACATACCGATAATAAAGGCGGAAACAATAATATAAGGGCGCTTTTCAGCCAATTGCTGTGGTGTAAAAACACCGACCCATACCAGCACTATGGTCACGATAGGCACTTCAAACGCCATACCAAAGGCAAAAAATAGTGTCAGTACAAAGTCCAGATATTTAGCTATATCCGTCATCACAGCCACACCTTCTGGTGCTGCCGAGGTTAAAAAACCGAATATCAGTGGAAAAACCACGAAATAAGCAAATACCATTCCCAGCGCAAATAAAAGGGTGCTAGCAACCAATAAAGGCGCAATCATACGCTTTTCATGTGCATAAAGCCCGGGGGCAACAAACGCCCAGAATTGATACAAAATAACCGGTATGGCAATAAAAATTGCCGCGACTAGCACCAGTTTAAACGGCGTTAAAAAAGGCGAAATAACATCAATAGCAACCATTGATGTATTCTCAGGCAAAAATTGCATCAAAGGCTTTGCTAAATAACTGTAAATTTCATTAGCAAAAGGAGCCATTGCCAGAAAAACCAGCAAAACACTGAAAACAACCTTTAATAATCGATTGCGTAACTCGACCAGATGAGAGATTAGCGGTTGTTCCTGCTCTTCATTCTCCGCCATGCGTTTTTTTATCCACTTTTTCTTTATTTGAATCTAAATATTTCTCTGCCCTGCCATGTAAATCCAGACCTTGGGTCATAGAATCAATTTTAGCCTGTTGCTCCTTAAGCAATTGCCTTAACTCTTCTTCTTTTAGTTCTTCTTTAATTTCTTCTTTGACTGACGCAACCATATGGCGTGTTTTACCCACCCAAAAACCTGCGATACGTGCAACTTTGGGTAATTTTTCCGGCCCAATTACTAGTAAACTCACTAAACCAATCAGGCAAAGCTCCCAAAAACCAATATCAAACATGACTTACACTTTGTCTTCTGGTTTTTTTTCAACAACTTCTGCTTCAATGACATCTGCATCTATAACATCATCATCCTTTTCAGTCAGCTTGTTTTCCTCTTCACCGTCTTTCATTGCTGAGCGAAAGCCTTTTATGGCTCCCCCCAGATCACCGCCAATATTGCGCAAGCGCTTAGTGCCGAATAAAACAACAACAATGGCTAATACAATTAATAGCTGGGGTATACTAATGCCCATAACGATTCCTCTTTAGGTTATTTCTGGCGCTGAGCTTTTTCTTCCAGACCTGACAAGCCAAAGCGTCTCTGTAATTCATTTAATACATCATCAGGATGCAGACCCTGTTCTGCAAGTAACACCATACAATGAAACCATAAATCTGCTGTTTCATAAATAATTTGTTCTTTATTTCCATCCTTAGCCGCAATAACTGTCTCCGTCGCTTCCTCGCCAATTTTTTTTAAAATGCTGTCTAATCCTTTAGCATAAAGACTCGCCACATAAGATGAGTCAGCAGATTCTTGTTTGCGCTGCTCCAGAACAGTGGCTAATTCAGTTAAAACTTCACTCATTCATATTCTCGCTATTAACGTAAGGGCGTGGCTTTAGCCTGCCTTATGCTGCAAAATAATGGCGGGCTAAAGCCACGCCCTACATCCAATTGCTATCGTTATTTATACATTTCTGCCGGATCTTTTAAGACAGGTGAATTTTCTTTCCAGGCATCGCCTTCCAAGGTCCGGTAAAAACAGCTTTCCCGTCCGGTATGACAGGCAATTCCGCCTTCCTGCTCAATTTCCAGTAATAATACATCTGCATCACAATCGACAGAAATGGATATAATTTTTTGCCTGTTTCCAGATTCTTCGCCCTTACGCCATAACTTCTGTCGCGAGCGAGACCAGTAAACTGCATAGCCGCTGGCATGACTTAAAGCCAAAGTCTCACGATTCATCCAGGCAAACATAAGCACTTTATCTGTAGAGGTTTGTTGGGCAATCACCGGCACCAAGCCCTCCTCCGTCCAGCATATTTCATCTAGCCAAGCATCACTCACGTTAAACGTACCTCAATACCTTCATTCTGCATATATTCTTTAGCCTCTTGTACACTGTATTCAGCAAAATGAAAAATGCTCGCGGCTAATACGGCATCGGCTTTGCCTTCTTTTACCCCGGCTGCCAGATGCGCTAAATTTCCCACACCCCCCGAAGCAATAACAGGCACAGAGACTGCTTCACTGATCGCACGAGTTAGCTCCAAATCAAAACCAATTTTTGTCCCATCTCTATCCATACTGGTTAACAGGATTTCCCCTGCACCATAGTCAACCATCTTTTTCGCCCAATCGATAGCATCGATGCCAGTTTCCTTACGTCCACCGTGGGTAAATATCTCCCAGCGATCGGGCTCACCTGCAACACTCACTTTTTTAGCATCAATGGCAACAACAATGCATTGAGAGCCAAATTTTTCTGCGGCTTGTTTAACAAATTCTGGATTAAACACGGCAGCACTGTTAATACCGACTTTATCAGCACCCGCATTAAGCATACAACGAATATCTTCCAGTTTCCTAATGCCACCACCCACAGTTAATGGAATAAACACTTCGCTGGCAACCTGCTCGACAACATGCACTATGGTGTCGCGGTTATCATGGGTCGCGGTAATATCCAGAAAAGTAATTTCATCGGCACCTTCTCTATCGTAACGACGCGCGACTTCGACAGGATCTCCCGCATCACGAATATCAACAAATTTTACACCCTTAACAACACGTCCATTATCGACATCTAGACAGGGAATTATGCGTTTAGCCAGGCTCATAACTTTCCTCTAAGCAAACGACTCAGCAAGTTTCTCTGCTGCAACAAAATCCAGTGTACCTTCATAGATAGCGCGACCGGTAATCGCACCCATAATGCCATCTTCAGCCACTGCGCCCAGTGCATGAATATCATCCATATTAGTAATACCACCGGAAGCAATGACTGGAATATTAATGGCCCGCGCCAACCTGGCTGTTGCTTCCACATTAACCCCTTGCATCATGCCATCACGGGAAATATCAGTATAAATAATTGCCTCTACACCCTGTTCATCAAATTTTTGCGCCAAATCTATCACATCATGATGCGATAATTTCGACCAGCCATCAATCGCAACCTTACCATCTTTAGCATCTAAGCCGACAATAATATGCCCTGGAAATTCAACCGCCACATCACGTACAAAATGGGGCTCACTCACGGCTTTAGTACCAATAATGACATACTTTACACCCGCTTCTAAATAAGCTTGTATGGTATCTTCATCACGTATTCCACCACCAATTTGTACTGGCACATCAGGGTAAGCCTCGACAATTTGGTGAATAATCTCTGCGTTTCTTGGTTTACCAGCAAAAGCACCATCCAGATCAACTAAATGAATCCGCCTTGCACCCGCTTCAACCCAGCGCCCAGCTACTTCTACTGGGTTATCAGAAAAAACCGTGTCATCTTCCATGCGTCCTTGACGCAAGCGCACACATTTGCCGTCTTTTAAGTCAATAGCGGGTATTAACAACATTTTTTAAGCCTCAATTATTATAATTATTTAACAAAACAAATCAGCACTGGCCATCCCAATGCAAAAAGTTTTTCAACAGCTGCAGGCCCACTGTCTGACTTTTTTCCGGATGAAACTGTACGGCAAAGACATTATCCTTTGCTATAGCACAGGTAAATGCCTCTGGATAATCCGAAGTCGCTGCTATAGCAGAGCTTTCATCTGGCTGGGCAAAATAACTGTGCACAAAATAAAAGTGACTCTCCTGCGCTATATTCTGCCATAAAGGATGCCTATGCTGCTGTACTTTGTTCCAGCCCATATGCGGAATTTTTAGCCTTTGTCCCTGTTTATCCAGCCTATCTTTTTCAAAGTGAATCACTTGCCCGGGGATAAGGTTCAAACAATCTATTCCACCATTTTCTTCACTATTTGACAGCAAGGCCTGCATGCCAAGGCAAACACCCAATAATGGCTTGCTTTGCGCCACTTGAGCAATCACTTCAGTTAATTCAGCCGCTTGTAAAGCATGCATGCAATCGCGAATCGCCCCTACACCAGGAAATACTACGCGGTCAGCCGCTAAAATGGACTGTTTATCAGAAACAACACGCACATCCACTTCAGGAGATGCGTGTTGTAAGGCTTTGGCGATGGAGTGAAGGTTACCCATGCCATAATCTATGACTGCTACGGAAGACATTTGAATTAATAAGTAAATCGATTAAAAATATAAGGGATACCGGGGAGTAGGCTAAAGCCAACTCTCCAGGTTACAACACCCCTTTTGTAGATGGCATTATACCCGCCATACGCGGGTCTTCGGTGATAGCCATACGCATAGCGCGCCCCATTGCCTTAAATACAGTTTCAGCAATATGGTGCGCATTCATGCCTTTTAGATTATCAATATGCAGGGACACACCTGCATGGTTAACAAAGCCCTGAAAAAACTCGCGGAATAAATCAACATCAAAACTGCCTATCATGGCTCGCTTAAATTCGACTTCATAATACAGGCCCGGCCGCCCCGAGAAATCAATGATTACCCGTGATAAGGCCTCATCTAGTGGCACGTAGGCATGACCATAGCGAAACAGGCCTTTTTTATCGCCCAAAGCCTCTGCAAAGGCCTTGCCTAGGGTAATGCCAATATCTTCAACGGTGTGATGATCATCGATTTGCACATCCCCTTTACAGTAGATGTCCATATCGATTAAACCATGCCGGGCAATTTGATCCAGCATATGCTCTAAAAAAGGCACACCGGTATCAAATTTAGCTTTCCCCGTACCATCTAGGTTAAGACTAACGCTAATTTGAGTTTCCAGTGTATTGCGTTCTACACTTGCAGTTCTATCAGTCATCTTCTTATGTTTTACTGTTCCCGCCCCAGAGGTATACGGCATGCCAAGGAACGAAGCCCACCTACATTCTCTAGTTCCCACTGTCTCCGTGGAAATTCATGCAGGAACGCTCTGTGTTCCATGACGCAGAGCGTCACAAAGTTCGTTCCCACGCAGAGCATGGGAACGAGTAATTTTTACTTCGCGCGCTTACGCTCAATTTCAGTTAATAAAATTTTGCGTAAACGAATTGATTTTGGTGTAACTTCAACCAGTTCATCATCGCTAATAAATTCTAAAGCCTGCTCCAGAGTCATCTTTTGAATCTTGGCGCAGGTTAAACTTTCATCCGTTCCAGAAGCACGAACGTTAGTTAGTGGCTTAGGTTTAGTTGGATTAACCACTAAGTCATTAGTACGCGAATGAATACCGACCAACATCCCTTCGTAAATTTCATCGCCATTAACGACCAATAATTCACCACGCGCCTGTAATGGGTACAAAGAGTAATCAACTGCCTTACCCTTGGCCATGGAAACCAATACACCACGAACTCGGTTACCCACCGCGCCCTCTTTTACAGGCCCGTAATGATCAAACACATGGTAGAACAAGCCAGAACCTGAAGTTGAGGTTAAAAACTCAGTTTGAAAACCTAATAAACCACGAGATGGAACAATATATTCCAGACGAATACGTCCCTTACCATCCGGCACCATATCTTTCAGGTCACCTTTTCGATCACCTAATTTTTCCATGATCGTGCCTTGATGCTCTTCTTCAACTTCAATCGTTACATATTCATAAGGCTCGGATTTAACACCATCAACTTCCTTGATGATGACCTCAGGACGGGAAACCCCCATCTCAAAGCCTTCACGGCGCATATTTTCAATTAAAACGGATAGATGCAATTCACCACGACCTGAAACCTTAAATTTATCAGGGTCTTCAGTCGGCGCAACACGTAAGGCCACATTATGCTGTAATTCCTTATCCAGGCGGTCGTTAATTTGACGTGTAGTAATAAACTTGCCTTCTTTACCTGCAAAAGGTGAGTTATTGACCTGAAAAGTCATACTTACCGTGGGTTCATCAATGGATAAGGCAGGCAGACCCTCAATATTTTCAGGGTCACAGAGTGTTTCCGATATTTGCAGCGCGTCAATTCCACAAAAAGCAATAATATCCCCTGCACCTGCTGATTCTACTTCAACACGCTCCAAGCCATCAAAGCCGTAAAGCTTCAACATACGCCCATTACGGGTGTTACCTTCAATATCAATCAAGGTTAGCGGCATATTTCGCTTAACTGTTCCACGCTGAATACGGCCGATACCGATAATACCTACATAAGAATTGTAATCCAGACTAATCACCTGCATCTGGAAAGGTCCATCGACATCAACTTCAGGCGGCGCGACTTTATCTACAATCGTTTGAAACAAAGGAGTCATATCCCCATCAGAAATATCCGCATCCAGGCCGGCAAAGCCATTCAACGCTGAGGCATACACAATAGGGAAGTCTAATTGCTCATCCGTAGCACCTAAATTATCAAATAAATCAAAAGTCTGATCGACAACCCAGTCAGGGCGAGCACCAGGACGGTCGATTTTATTAATAACGACAATTGGGTTTAACCCTAAAGCAAAGGCTTTTTGAGTCACAAAGCGCGTTTGCGGCATAGGTCCATCAACCGCATCGACTAACAACAAGACGCAGTCAACCATCGATAATACACGCTCAACTTCCCCCCCGAAATCAGCATGTCCAGGTGTATCAACAATATTAATATGATAGCCATTCCAGTCTATGGCAGTATTTTTTGCCAGAATGGTAATACCCCGTTCCTTTTCCAGATCATTAGAGTCCATCATTCTTTCTGTCGTTTGCTCATGTTCAGCAAAAGTACCAGACTGCTCTAATAATTTGTCAACCAGCGTTGTTTTACCATGATCAACGTGGGCAATAATTGCTATATTTCTTAGTTTTTCTATCACTTTATTTGTACTATTGTTAATTTGCATCATGTTTTCTATCATGAAAACATCTAGGTTTTTAATTCTTTTACTTCTAAATTTACATATATTTCGCACCGTCACGCCAGAGACGTTTATTCGTACCTACGATTGCTCCCACGGTAATTGACAAAAACGCCAACCCCCTAAATTGCCACGGTGTTTATGCGCGTCTAAATCCCCTTCAAAGCCATCAAGGATATTAATTAAATGCGTGTAGCCCGCTTTCTGCAACGCTTGCGCAGCCGCTAGTGAACGCGCACCACTCCGACATAAAAGCAAGACCGGGGTAGAAGTCTCTCGTACCGCGAGTTTAACCTGTTGAATAAAATCAGGACTCAACTGCCATTCAGGTGCTTCTTTCCAGGGAACATGCAGCGCATTGACAGGATGCCCAACAAAATCATGCTCTATTTTTGTTCTAACATCAATCAACACAGCGGCAGGATTTTCTTGCATTACCGCCCATGATTGCTGAGGTGTTAAATTCTCTATCATCTATTTAAGGCCTGTTATTGCTTTTTTTCCTGATGACATACAACTCGCAGCATAGTAAAAAACTTTCATTCCCGAAGTCTTTTATCGGAAACCTTAGTTTAATCTACGAGATTCCTGCTAAGGAACGAGAATTTAATAATCCCCGCTCCTAAAAGCATGCAAGAATGACGGTAACTGAAAGTTATGGAAATCAGGTGATCTTTTGCCCAATAAACTGTGCTTCATTCCTTAAACCTTGCTGAGCCCCACCTAACCCCTCATTTTCCCGATAAAAAACCAGCTTCAAAGCGGAAAATAATTGTAATAATTCATTTTTTGCTAGCAAAAAACGTGGATTTTTAGGCCCGTGTTCAGAGGATTTATATTGCGTATAAGTTTGGTAAAACAGTAAACCATTGGGTTTTAAACTCTCCATTATCGCATTACAAATCGAACGGTCAAGAAATCGACTGACAACAATGACATCAAAGGTGTTTGCAGAAAAGCTAGACGGAGTTATTTCTCCAGTGAATGTCTTTATAGCTATGGCGTGAGCAACTGCTTGCTGCTGTATATGACACATGGCAGCATCCGAAATATCCCATGCCTGTGTGGTCAAGCCTTGCTTAGCTAATAACAAGGCATTGGCACCTAAACCACTAGCCAAATCCAGAGCGGAGCCAGTAGCTGGCAATAAAAACAGGTTTTCAGATAAAACCGTTGCCGGTGCAGTAATGCTAGCTCCTGATCGATAGACCCGGTCCCACTTATCCCTCAATGCCTTATTCATTAAAGGCCGAGCGCGTCCTTAACCAGTCCTCAAGATAAACTAACAATGCGCGGACTTTGGCAGATAAATATTTTCGGTGAGGGTAGACGGCATGCACATGCATGGGCTCACAGGCATAATCCTGCAATACCACCCTTAAATGTCCCTTTTCTATATCTCTGGCGACAATATATTCGGGCAACATCACCAGCCCCAGGCCTTTTTTAGCAGCAATACGTATCGGATCCGCTGCATTTGCCTGCATCCGTCCCGACACTTGCACCTCCTTTTTCCCCTCCAGCCCTTTAAACAGCCATTTATTCCGTGGTGGAATAGCCGTATTCACCAGGCAACTGTGTTGAGCCAGATCTTCAGGCACTAAAGGTAGGCCATTTTCAGCAAAATAAGAGCTAGAACCACAGACCAATAATGGCGAGCTTGCCATTTTCTTGGCAATTAAGCTAGTATCTTCCAGATTACCAAAGGTAATCGCAATATCAATCCCTTCATCTACTAGATCACCGTAACTACTTTGTAAAATCAGATTAACCGATAACTCCTTATGTAACCTAAGAAATTCTGCAATGGCAGGGGCAATATATAAAGCACCAATAACACTAGGCGCACTGATTTTTAACTTTCCCTTAGGTTCAGTATGCAAGTGGGTAACAGCATCTTCCATTTCCTCAATTTCAGCCAGAACAATTCGACAGCGCTGCAAATAAGAGCCCCCAACATCGGTTAAACTCAGGCTTCGCGTAGTACGGTTAAATAAACGAGCACCCAGATAACTTTCTAGATGACCGATATGCTTGGTAGCCATTGCTCTGGAAATAGACATTTCTCTCGCGCCACCGACAAAGCTACCGGCTCTGGCAACGCTGACAAACACCTTCATTCCTGTTAATTTATCCATGACCTGGCCAATTAAGTCTTTTAAAACTACATTATATAGTAAAGACTGATTTTTTCAGATTATGGATCTTGCTGTTTATAAACTACTGCATTAGCTGAGACTGAATAGTACTCCAGATAGAATATGGAAAGAAAATTCCATCTGACAGAATGATCTTCGAAAACATTGACGAATTGTGCTGATTTTCCTTCTATCTGAGCCTGGCCTCTCATTCTATTCCAGGCAATAGTTGCTATATTCTGGTTCTTGCAAAGTGGAATCGAGAATAAAATATAGAAGCAACTTGCTTCTCCCTCCGCATGTGCAACCTCTGTTTCAAAATTGGCTGAATCCAGTACAAATTTCGTCTCCGTATCTCGGGTGGTTTGCTCAAAGTTATGTAAATTGCAGCCCACTGCTATTAGAGAAAGAGCGAGAACAGTAAGTCTGGTTATTAGTGAGTGTAGAATACGCTGATCTCGGAAAAAACTCATGCCCTTCAAGCAAGACAAAGAGTTCATGGCTCACTCTTCCTTGTGAACTCAATCACCTCAGCTGAAATAGACAACTTGAGGATGGCAAATAGCCCCAGGTAATTTGCCAGGCTCCACTCTTCCAGAAAATTATGTAAAATTTGAGGTTTGCCTTGTAAATTGTGCTGACTGTTTAATTTCCTCATGGCACGTTGGTGTAAATTCGGCTTACCCAATGCAAAAGAAATGACCGGAACGGGAGCCTGGTTCATTGAAATTAAAGCAGGAGAAATATCAACCCAGAACAAGAAATACGAAGCTGCTTCGCCATGGATGGTTTTGACAACACGGAACTCACCAGGCCTAAGAATAATCTCTGTTTTGTTCTTACCTAACTCCGGTTTTATCAACTTATTCTTGTTGCACCCGGTGGTTATCAAGAGTACTACCATAGAGATGATAATCCATATTTTTCTTAGCATATAAATTATTGAAGTATATCAAAGCTCTCCAAAAATAAAACTGACAGTAGCACCAATAGACCATGTGGGAGCCGAAGGGCCACCCGTAGAGCTCTGGTCAGGTGTGACGACATTGTAATAACCTTCTATACGGGTATCCAAGGCATTGTCACCCAGAGCAAATACTTTGCCGATGCCAGCACCGATGGGTACCGTCCAGCGCTGATCAGAGGGTGATTCCCAATTGGCAATCACTTCCATATCCGATAGCAAATACCAACCATCTGGTAAGTTATAGTTGATAGCAGGATTAACGATCATTTGACTCACGGTGTCTCTTCCCTCACTGCCGATAACTGACCATATCTGTTGTGCTTGCAGGCTGAGTGTCCAGCTTTCAGGGGTTTGGTAAACAAACATTACTGCTGGCCCCATGCTGAATTTACCGCTACCCAGTTCACGGGATGGCTCATCAGTAGGAAAAACAAAGGTAGCACCTAAACCTAAAGAAAATTCATCATTAATTCTTGGCGAAATATAAGTGGTAAAAAATGTGTCGGCTAGACCTGCCGCATTGCCATCACTACCACCATGACCATTGCCTGTATAAGGCTGTGGCAAGCCTCTGATTCCAGTTATATCACCCGGTGTCCCCATAAAGTTCAAGGTCAACTGGTTGATAATACTCCAGCCATCAAATTTAATCGGCATAATGGGGGCAAAACTTCCCACATGAACACTACCATCCGGTGCTCCACCATGATATCTGTATTCAAAGGGTAAACTAAAATTAGGGCTTAACGGATTTTGTGCTGCCCGTTGCCAGTCTTTTAAAGTGGGAGTCAAACCCTCTGCCAGTGCAGGTAAGGGTAATAAAGCAGTGCAGATAAATATTATAAAGCGGTTCATAAAGTATTGTTGTGTAAAAGGTGCTTGAGTTTGTTTATTAAGAAAATCAAATTACTTGCGACAGCTTCGATTTTGAAAATACAACTATTTTCTAATAGCGCATCCAGCCAGGACAAAATAATTTTTTTGTATAAGGGAGCTGGAAATAAATAATGGTCCGATATTGGGTAGGATTTTTGTTTGTCTTTAGTGGTGTAGCAACAGGCGCATAGCAAGCTACGTAACTGGTGCTACACCGCTAAAGACGGATAAAAAGACCCGCAATATTGGATGATTATTTGTTTCCATCTCCCTAAGTATAGGAGGTGAACAAAGAACCTGACGTAACTTCATGATAATAGGTTATTTTCAACAACTATGCAACCTCTAGCTTACCCCTTGCTTACTCCCCAGAATAAACAATGGCGAGCCAAAATATGTATCACACCGAATTAATATATTAGCTGTAGATATAGCCGGTTAATTTATGAGAAGTTCAATTATGAATAGTTTTGTTGCACCCCATCTGCAGGAGCACTTCCCTCGCATGGAATTTCAACTTCTGCGCCTTCAACGGGAGTATCCGGACTTCAAGGATCTTTGTCACGACCATGCGGACTGTGCGCAAATTCTCAGCAATCTATCTCGCGAATTAGTTCCAGATTTTGGGCTACTTAGAGAATACAATGAACTTCGTAATAACCTTGAAGTTGAAATTTCCGGCTACCTGGAAATGCTTCGACCACCCAAGTGAACTATTAGCAATAAAAAAAAAGTAATACCTGCACTTAACCAGCAACGAGGAAATAGCTAATGACTAACATCAAAAAATGGCCCCCAATGGATCCGGAACGTTTAAAAAAATCACAGGATTATTGGGAGAATGGGCGCAGTATTGATGGTATTGATCCTGATATTAGAGCCCACTTAAAACGTATGAAAACGATGGGAGGCGGCAAAGAAATTGAGTTTTTATCAAACCTGAATAAAGACTACCTCGGTGCATTTATGGCTCCTTTTTCTCGAGATACAGCCAATGCCGATATCGCGGTCGTTGGTCTGCCATTTGAGAAATCGGCATCAGTGATTATGATTTTGAAGAAGCACTGGTAATACTTGTAGAGCTTGAACCTAGAAAAATAAGTTGTCCACGGTTTCGATCCATATGACCGCCCCCAGCATGACCTTGTGTTGCTCTAATAATAATCTACGGGCATACCTATGCTGTCAATAGTGTCTATGGTATCTATCGTGTCAATTGTATCAACGGCATCATAGTACCGCCCACCACCCCACAGCTTTCTCATAAAAAATTCACTTGCCTTAGCATAGAAATTAGATTATCAGGCGAATCAGTAAATTTTTCAATAGTGGCCTGGAAATTTTTTATTCCCTCTTTGCTCCATCG
>JAUXBW010000170.1 GCA_030619185.1 Methyloprofundus sp. | reverse complement strand
GGTAATCTGCAGGAGTGCAATCGCTTTAGCTATTGCTGTTATTAGAAAAAAGCTAAAGCTTTTTTACTCCTCCCTCGAATTTAAAATAGATACTTAATTTCTGTGTTTGCCTGAATACAGCCACCTGGCTTCCGTTATTCGGGCTACTGCTTAAGAAGCTCACGATAAATTAGCTATAGCGGTGTAAGCCTAGCAACCCCGCTAGTGCTCTGACACTGTTAGTTTAAAGGGTAGAACCTACTAAGGAATAGTCAACTGCCAGGCACTCAAGCGAAGAGCTGGGGCTTATCTATACTTATTTTACCGCTTGTAGCTTTTCAAATGCAGCTTTGAGCTTCTGAGTTTTCTTAAAGAGCAGTCTGTATTGTTTTTTAAATACATCCAGTTCGGTCATCAGCCTGGCATTATCTGCTTTTAATAGTTGATTTTCTTGTTGCAGACTCGCTACAGTATCAGCCACCTCATCTCGCTTGTGTGGTTGCTCAGATAACTCGTCTCTACTAACGGGTTCAATCTCATCTTCATCTATTTTTTCAATCTCATCATTCAATAGGCTCTGCATGCCACCCTTTAAGACAACGGCGTTAACCCGATGCTTAATGAGTTCAAAAGCCGCTGCATCACTGTCTTTACCATCTGCACAAACGATAAAAATTTTCGCCTGGTTAACTAATTCCTTGCTAAACATGCGTAAAGAGAAAAAGGGGATGTTGCGACTACCCTCAATATGGTTTTTATGGTAATCGGTTGCAGAGCGTATATCTAAAATCAGTAACTCCGGAGATTGCTCGCACTCTTGCTGTAAATCATCGTAATCAATATATTCTAGTGCTGGCTTTTTAATAAATTTATTAAAGCGCTCTGCATCAATACGCGATGCTAGCATATCGGTGACAGCTGTCACGGTCATATTCCTCCGTGCTTCGGTTAATATCGCCTGCTCACCAAATGTTTCACCTTCGACAAGTTCAAGATAGCTTATTTCTTTAGTCTCTTCAGAGGCTTTTCGACTGAGAGAGCAATGTCCTTTTTTAATTAAATAACAATAATCTCCCACATCACCCTGCTTAAAAATAACCTCACCTTTACTAAATTTAACATCTTCCAGAGCCATTAAAACTTGCTGTAAATTTACCGCAGGTAAGCGCTGAAATACAGGAGATTGAAGTAGTGCTGCCAACCAGTCAGTTGATGCATCTACCGCAGAGGTATCTTCACTTTCAACCCGATAAACATTTGCAAGTTCATTATAATCAATATCATTTTTATCAAAGACATTGAGTCCAAGACTAATAAAGCGGACATTATCCAGCGCCCGGGCAGATACCTGGCGGGGAAATTGATGCGCCAATGCGAACTTTGCTGCATCGGAGCCTGCATTGATGGTCTCTAACATGAACTGGTCAGCTTCTAAAGAAACCGTTCCGTGTACAAGATAAATGAATGATTCTGTTATGTCGCCCCAGTTAAATAACATACCCTCCTGAGCGATGGATGTTACATCATAGCCCGCACATAACTCTTTAAACTGTTGCGCTGGCATCGTTGCCAATGGAAATAATTTGCGCAAAGCCAGTCCATCTTCTGATTTAGGGTTTACAGCCATAATAACTTTTTAAGTTTTTTTGCACTTGTTAGTTGAGCCTAAGCATGATGACAAGTTCTATATCTCCCTGCGTTAGAGAGCCGCTAACTGTTTTTTTTCGCGGCTAAAGTCCGCTCCTACAACAGGGATGAGACCTATGTTTGTATATAATCTCTCACCATATATAAAGCAGCAATACTCCGCGCTTCTGTGCATTGCCCGCTAGTCACTAATTCCGTGAGATTGTCCAGTTTCCAGGGTACGACCTCTAATTCCTCTGGCTCATCTCCTGGTAATTTTTCTGGATATAGATCCTGTGCAAGTATAATTTCTGTCATATGTTCCATATAGCTCGGCGCTATAGATAAGGAACTGATTTGCTCAATTTTATGCGCACCATAACCCACCTCTTCTTTTAATTCACGATTTGCTGCCTGTAAGGCTGTTTCACCCGCATCTATCTTGCCTTTTGCCAGACCTAATTCATACCTATCGAGCCCCCCCGAATACTCGCGAACCAATAAAACTGTTTCAATATCTATCATGGGAACTATCAGTACTGCCCCCATACTACCACTGGGTCGCATTAGTCGTTCATATTGCCTGGTAGCACCGTTACTAAATTTTAAATCTAAGGATTCAACCCTGAACAAGCGGGAATGAGCTACGATTTTTCTATTAAGTATCTTCGGTTTTTCTAACATTTTTGTTATGGTGTGTAGTCTTTATTAAGCTTACTATAGCCTTTGTTATGCTGGATTGGAACAAAATTAATACTGTCTTACTGGATATGGATGGAACTTTGCTGGATTTGAATTTTGATAATCATTTCTGGCTAGAGTTCATACCTGCACGCTATGCGCAACAAAATCAGCTTACTATTGAGCAAGCAACTGAGGTTCTGTTGCCTTTATTCAAGAGTATGGAAGGCAAGCTTGAGTGGTATTGTCTGGATTACTGGAGTGGTATTTTAAATCTGGATATAGCTGGACTAAAAGCTGAAATTTCAGGCTTAATCAGTGTCTTGCCTCATGTCACAGAGTTTTTAAGTGCCTTACAGAAAACCGAAAAACGGGTACTATTAGTCACCAATGCACACCGCGATAGCTTATCACTAAAAATGGAAAAAACCTGCTTGCAGCCTTTTTTTGAGCATATTATTTGCTCGCATGATTTTGGTTTTGCTAAAGAACACCAGGCATTCTGGCAAGTCTTTCAAAACCAGTATGGCTGGGATACACAATCTACTTTAATGGTTGATGATAGCCTTGCCGTGCTTGGTGCTGCGCAGGCTTTTGGTATTAAGCACTTACTCTCTATTAAGCAACCTGATTCACAAAAAAGAGCCAGAAGCATTTCCGAGTTCCCCGCTATTAATGATTTCAGAGAGATCATGCCGATAGCATAATAAACTAAAATATTGTTTTAATGAAGGGGATAATAATCACGTTCTTACCCTTATAAATAAACACAAAAACATTTCCTAGAAGCAATATTTTACGCTTTTGTGCGTGTTCTTGGTGCGGGTTTTCTCGGTGAATATTGCTTGCGTGGCACTCGGGGCCTAGGCGCAGGCTTTGTTAATTCGGGTAATAAATCTTCGGTGACTTTATGTACCGGCACTTTCTGGTTGATATAGTTTTCTATATCAGGCATTGAATAGGCGTATTCTTCACATATAAAACTGATCGCTTCACCTTTAGCACCAAAGCGTGCTGTTCTACCGATTCTATGTACGTAATCTTCCGCATCCTGGGGTAAATCAAAATTAAACACATGCGAAACATCGGGTATATGCAGACCACGCGCGGCAACATCGGTGGCAATCATAATAGTGACTTTGCTTGCCTGAAAATCAGCCAGTAGTCGCTGCCTTTTTTCCTGCGGTACATCACCACTTAGCAAGGCCGTTTGATGGCCATTGGCAGCAAGATAATCAGCTAATTTTTCTGCACTACGTTTAGTATTGACAAAAACAATACTGCGCTCTGGCTTATGCGAATTAAGCAAGCCTATTAATAAAGGGATTTTCTGCTCATTCGCCGGACAAAATGCAAATTGATTGATAGACTCTGAAGTTACCTCTTCAGTTTCAATTTTGACCATCACTGGCTGGTACATATGTTCATAAGCCAGCTCTGATACTTTGAACGATAAGGTAGCAGAGAACAACATATTCAGACGTTTTTCCGGAGCCGGCATACGATTGAGTAAATAGCGTATGTCTTTAATAAACCCTAAATCAAACATTCTATCGGCTTCGTCCAGCACCATCACCTGTATATTATCCAGAGAAAATGCTTTTTGCCGATAAAAATCAATAATCCTGCCCGGTGTCGCAATAATGATGTCAACGTTTCCCTGTACTGCTTTTAATTGCTTCTGATAATCAGTACCCCCATAAATAAGTGCTAAATTAAACCCCAGATGTTTACCTAGTAATAGCGCATCTTTATGAATTTGTATGGCAAGTTCACGAGTAGGCGCTAATATAATCGCCCTGGGATATTTTTTCTTTTCACTATTATCGTTTAGCAGACGCTGGAAAGCCGCCAATAAGAAACTCGCCGTCTTACCTGTTCCAGTTTGCGCTTGCCCTGCTACATCTCTATCTCTTAGTGCTATCGGCAAGGACTTATCCTGAATAGGCGAGCATTGTTCAAAACCTGCGTCTTTCAAGCCTTTTAATATAGTGCTGGAAAGTTCTAAGTTAGTGAAACGTGTATCCGTTAAATGTGTTGTCTTCATCTTATATAGAATACATCAATAGCCGATAGTTTGCACTGTTCAGTACTCATTGCACAACACTACTCACATAAATATGCTTGAATAAACGGGCAATAACACTGTATTCATAGCTACAAAAACAATACCTTATATTACCCCCCTAACCCTCCTTGCCATGAGGGGGACTGAACGGTTACCAGTACCCGGATCATTGCTTATGGCTTTGAGAAAAACAGGCATCTCTAGCATCGCTAAATAATGCAATAATAAAAATACAAATATAGAAAAATAGATTGACAAAATATGACGATACAGGGATATTACTCTCTCGTAAATAATTTGGAGAATAGCGTGAGTGACTCAGTCCTTCATGTAACTGATAGTAATTTTGATGATCTTGTTTTAAAAGCCGGAACCCCTGTTTTAGTGGATTACTGGGCTGAATGGTGTGGTCCTTGTAAAATGATTGCTCCTGTTTTAGATGAAATATCGCAAGAATATTCTGGTAAAATTACTGTTGCAAAATTGAATATTGATGACAATCCTAGTACACCATCACATTATGGCGTACGTGGAATCCCAACACTAATGCTATTTAAAGATGGCGATGTTGAAGCGACAAAAGTGGGTGCATTAACAAAATCACAACTGACTCAATTCATCGACGGCAACATCTAAAATACACACCGTATTGAAAGCAACTCACAACAAATACCCCACCCATCTTGTTAGTCTTTTTGTCCTTCTTCTGCGTTGTATAAATAGTTTCGTAGCCTGCTGTGCGCCTATTTATACGCCTTGAAGACAAACAAAAATCCTGCCCAATATGGGTAGGTTATTTATTGCGAGTTACCTAAGAACTAAT
>JAUXBW010000194.1 GCA_030619185.1 Methyloprofundus sp. | reverse complement strand
GATTATGGCGCATGCGGGTTATAATCAACAAGCGGTGCCCGTGCAAAAACGTTCCAAACAGCAGAGTAGTTATACACTTGGCAAACAGCTGCAGTTATTCTTAACATGTATCACATCTTTTTCCTCACGCCCGCTTGAATATGTCTTAATTGCGGGCATAAGTCTGTTTAGTTTAACGACTATTGCTGCACTCGCTTTAATGATACAAACTGTTTTTTTTACTAGCCCGCCTTTAAGTAGCACTGTTATTATGGTGCTCACTGCATGTTTTCTCACAGGTCTCCTGATTAGCTGCATAGGTATTGTTGCGCTATACCTGGGGAAAATTTATGATGAAGTGAAGCAACGCCCCAGAACCATTATCAAAACAATTTATCATGGAAAAAAGCTAGATGAATAGTAGCAAAGACCTGAATCAATTTGTCGACACCTATAGCAATGACCCGTTTCATGATGAAAACCAGCGCGGTCTAAACCGTTATGTGCAGTGCTGCATCAACAACAGCACGCAATTTGATAATTACCTGGAACTAGGCATAGGTCATGGCGTGACCCTTGACCTGCTAAGACAAAAATTTAAGCGGGTGGTAGTACTTGAAGGTGCTTCAAGCCTGGTAACTCAATACCAGAATAAATACAGCAATGTAGAAATTATCGAAACCTATTTTGAAACATTTTCCAGCAGCGAAAAATTTGCCAATATCGGTATGGGCTTTATTCTTGAACATGTTGACGACCCGATAGCCATCTTAAAACGCTATGCCCCGTTTTTAGCTAAAAACGGACGTATTTTTATTGGTGTACCGAGTGCGACATCAATGCACCGTATACTGGCTCAGAAAGCCGGTATGCTGGAAAATATTGAACAATTATCCGCAGCAGACCTGGCCTTTGGTCACAAACGTTTATGGAGCTATCAAAAGTGGTGTAACAGTATTGAAACTGCCGGGTTCACTATCAACAAGGCTTATGGCATCGCCTTTAAGCCATTCACTACCCAGCAGCTCTATAGCCTTAATTTAGACCCCAAAATAACTGCCGCTCTTGATGATTTATCAGCACCCTACCCTGAGCTTGCCAATGCCTTATTTTTCGAGGTAAGTCATGCACAATAAAATCATTATTTATGGCACGGGGTCATTTGCCAAACTTATGCTGTATTATTTTACCCATGACAGTGACTATCAAGTTGTCGCCTTTACGCTGAATAAAAAATACATGCAGGAAACACAGTTCTGCGGGCTTCCTGTTATTCCGTTCGAGTCTATTGAAAACAGTTACCCAACAAGTGATTATGCAATGTTTGTGGCTATCGGCTACAGTAAAATGCGTAATCGCCCTATCATGTTTAATAAAGCTAAAGACAAGCATTATAAGCTGGTTAACTTTATCAGTAAGCAGGCTATTGTGCGCGATAACTTAAAGATAGGTGAAAATAATGTGATCTTATCCAGCACAGATATTGAGCCTTTTGTCACGATTGGTGATAACAATGTTTTCTGGACCGGGGGCATACTAGGACATGATTTAACTATCGGCCACCATAATTATATATCTGGTAACTGCGGTCTAGGTGGGTTGTGCCTGATTGGTGACCGCTGCTTTATGGGTAATGCTGCGGTTATGGTGAATGGTCTAAATATTGCCGATGAAACGTTTATGGTTTCAGGAACAGTTATTTTAAAAGATACTGAAGTTGCCGCTAAATATCACGGTAACCCTGCAAAACGTATCGGCTACCACCATAAAACAGGGATTATTATTTAGGAATTCAGTCCAACATAGGTGCCTCACCTATGCCCTGGCGTATTATTTCAACCTGATCCCCTGCACAGGAAATAATGGTACTGTTTTCGCCGTTGACTACCCCTGCATCAATAATCAAATCAAGTTCATTTTCCAGCTTCTCTCTGATCTCATATGGGTCACTCATGGCATACTCTTCGTCAGGCATAATCAGCGAAGCACTTAATAATGGCTCGCCTAACTCTTCCACAATAGCCAGGGCAATTTTATTATCGGGAATGCGAATGCCAATCGTCTTACGCTTAGCATGCATCATACGTCTCGGCACCTCCTTAGTCGCATCCGCAATAAAGGTAAACGGCCCAGGAGTCAGTGTCTTTATTAAGCGATGCGCATCATTACTCAGCTTGGCAAAACTGGAACTTTGTGCCAGATTTTTACATACCAGAGAAAAGTTATGCTTATCATCTAATTGCCTGATACGCCTTACGCTATCCAGAGCCTGTTTTTCACCAATACGGCAACCCAGGGCATAACCCGAATCTGTCGGATAAACAATCACTCCGCCTTTACGTATAATTTCCACCACCTGATAAATCAAGCGTGATTGAGGATTTTCAGGGTGTATTTCAAAAAATTGAGCCATAATCTTTTACTGGAAATTAAGTCTTTAGAGCAGCTCTTTCTGCCGTTGTTTTTGCTACTTTATCACGTAAATATACAGGCATGGCCTGCTCTACAGAAACTGTTTTCTGACGCTCAACCCCCACTGCCCCCAATAAAGCAATCTCAGCCGCATGGGGTAAATAATCAGCATCATAGGCAATAAGCTGTGCGCCAAGCCGTGCGCTCAACTCTTGCGCGTAACCCTGCCAGCCTGAACCGATACCATATCCCGTTAGCTGTAGCCCATCTACCTCAGAGGCAGGCTGAACTTTTTCTTTGCCTATTAATTGCGCAAAACCTTGTTTATCACGCTGATAAACTGCCCAATATATTTCACCCATACGCGCATCAACCGCAGTAAAGACGGTATCGTACGCTGTTTTATGCAGACAAGCCTGGCTAATTGCAGCTAAAGTCGATACCGGTACAACCGGCAAATCAGCGCCATAAGCAATCCCCTGCATCACCCCAGTTGCAATTCTAAGCCCGGTAAAAGAACCCGGCCCACAACCAAAAGCGATGGCATCAAGTTGCTGCGGCTTTAATTCAGCCTCAGCCATTAAACTATCCAGCATAGGCAATAACAGCCGAGCGTGTTCTCGCGGTGCTATTTCAAAACGCTCGTTAATTTCACCCTCTATATACAGAGCGGCTGAACAGGCTTCAGTGGCCGTATCAACGGCTAAAATTTTCATGCTTAATAACGCAATAATGCCAGCGCATTATAAATCTTTTAGTGCTTCCAAAGCTTCATCATAATTCGGCTCATGGGTAATTTCTGTGACTAATTCAGTATAAATAACACGGTCATTTTCATCAATAATCACCACTGCCCGTGCCGTTAATCCCGCAAGCATGCTATCTAATAAGCGTACGCCATAATCATCGGCAAAACTGGAACGAAATGTCGATAAAGGAAAAACTTCTTTTAGACCTTCAGCCTCACAAAACCGACCCTGTGCAAAAGGTAAATCAGCAGAAACCATCAATACCACGGTATTTTTACAATGATCCGCTTTTTCATTAAATGCGCGTGCCGATGCTGCACAAACTGGCGTGTCCAGGCTAGGAACAATATTCAGAATTTTTCTTTTACCCGCATAAGTCGCTAACGTGACATCATTGAGCTGTCCATCTACCAGACTAAAATCAGGAGCCTGCGCACCGACTTCGGGTAATTCACCGCTGGTGTTAATGATAATTTCGTCATTACCGGGTTTAAATGTTAATTTAGCCATGTTTTATCCTCATTGTTTTTTCTGTTTGGGAATGGTTACTTGACCTTTGCTTGTAACTGATGTGAACTGCATAATATAACATTCATAAAAGCAATACCAAATAAAAATATCTGGAATGGAATAATTAAGCAAATGACTTTTCCATACATAATTTAGTAAATGACGAATTGTTTCCCTGATATGGATAATGTAATATGGTAAGCCACTCAATACAAATAGAGCCTGAACTCATTGACTGCAGGAAACACAGCATATGGCACTTGTACAAGAAGACATAAAACAAATAGAAAGTTTGATTAAAAAAGCCATCCAGTCAACGCCTGAGATGGGTAATGCTAATGTGCGTTATGAACTAGAACTACGCGAGAGGACGACCCGCGTAGAAGAGGAACTAAAGCATCAACGGGAGCTGATGCTAGCTGGTTTCGCACAAATGGAAAAACGATTTGAGCAAGTTGACAAGCGATTTGAACAAGTTGATAAACAGCTGGAAAAACAAAGCCGGGCTATCATGAATATACATCAAGAAATAAAACTGCAAATGCGCTGGAGTTTTGG
>JAUXBW010000022.1 GCA_030619185.1 Methyloprofundus sp. | reverse complement strand
TATTTGCTACTAATCTGGAAACAGAGGATACCATGGATAAACTATTAGCCTAAGCTTGCGCGCGCCACATTTCTACCCCGACCGCCTGTTGCTACACCACTAAAGACAAACAAAAATCCTACCAAATATCGGACAGTTATTTATTTCCAGCTCCCTAAGTTCAAGTTACATTCAAGGGTATTTGAAGGCTGCCGTTTTTTCGGGCGACTACTGACTAAGTGGAAATAAGACAATAAATGCAAACAAATAAACAGGATTTCAATCCAGTTTCTAGTAAGTTAAAACCAGGTATTAATTTATTAGAAGCCAGTGCCGGTACGGGTAAAACCTATGCTATTGCCATGCTTGCCTTGCGTTTTGTGGTGGAACAGAACTATGCTATCGATCAGCTATTGATAGTGACTTTCACCAAGGCCGCAACCAAAGAATTAAAAGCAAGGGTACGCGCACGCTTAGTCGAGGCCAGGCAATTTTTAACCGGACAGTCCCTTGCCGGGCTTGATACAAATATCTGTGTATGGGCTGAACAGCTACTGGAAAATACAGGTATAGATCAGCAGCTTGCTATACAGCGCTTAAATAATGCTTTGTTAGGTATTGACCAGGCAGGGATTTTCACTATCCATGGCTTTTGTCAGCGTTTACTTAAAGAACATGCCTTAGAAAGTGGGCAGATGTTTGATGTGCAGCTCAGTGATGAGACTTTAGCTGTGCGTCAGCAAATGGTCGAAGATTTCTGGCGCAGCCAGATTTATCCACGAGATGCCTGGGAAGTATCCCTGCTTTGCCATCAATATGATACGCCAGATAAATTAATAGCAAGTCTGGGTTTTTATCCTGCTACTTTAACTATCTATCCCGAGCTCGAAGATTTAGAGGGTTTATTAATAGCACTTAAGGCACAGGCACTGGATGCAAAAAAATCTCTGAATCAGCAGGCAGAATCATTAAAGACAGCGGTAGATTCTGGCTACTTTAAAAAGTCATTTACAGACGATTTTTCAGAAGCTTTGCAACGCTTGAAGAAATGGCTAGACGCAACAGCGAGTAGCACTGAACGTTTTAGCTGTCCCAGTCCTAAGGAAGCTGATTTTAAATTGCTAACAAGTGAACAATTAATCAGTGGGATGTATGTAAAGCATAAAGATAAACTGGATTTTGATAGTTCAGCCTTTGATCTTTTGTATACTTATAGCCAGAAAGTCAGTCTGACATTACGCCGCGCACTGGCGGGAGAATTACAGCATAATCTGGATTTTCGTTTACAGCAACTGAATATCATGTCCCATGATAGTCTGATTACTCGTACTGCAGAGGCGTTATCAAATGCCGGTAGCGAGCTACTGGTCGAGGCAATTAACCAGCAGTACTGTGTTGCATTAATTGATGAATTTCAGGATACCGACCAAAACCAGTGGCACATTTTCTCGCATCTCTTTGCTGATCCAGAGCAGTCTTTATATTTAATTGGGGATCCAAAGCAGGCTATTTATAAATTTCGTGGCGCAGATATTCATTCTTATTTGCTAGCAAAACAGCAAGCGCAGTATCACTATACTTTGGGGCAGAACTGGCGTTCGCATCCTGACTTGGTGCAGGCGATAAACCAGCTTTTCAGTCAGCGTGCTAACCCCTTTGTATTTGAGGATTTAGAATTTAATCCTGTTAAGCCAGCTTTAGACTCTGCACAGGGAACGCTAGTGCAGAACCAACAGTCCCTCGCGCCTTTAGCTTTATGGCAATTAGCAGAAAGTGAAAGTAAAAATGGCTACTGGACGAATGGCAAGGCGGCTGATGAGATAAAAGTAGCCATTACTCATGAAATTTTAAGCTTACTGGGGGGCGAAGTTTTTTTACAAAGCGATAAGGAAAAACGGCCTGTCAAGCCAGCAGATATCGCTATTCTGGTACGTACTAATAGGCAAGCGGTGCTTTATCAGGAGGTATTAAGCCTGGCGGGCATTCCCGCAGTACTTAACAGCACTGACTCAGTCTTTGCGAGTAGCGAAGCGCGTGATTTACATCAATTGATGCAAGCGCTAGCGCAACCAGGAGATATGGGATTGTTAAAGCAAGCCTTAAGCTTGCCCTGGTTCGCTCTGGATGGGCAGCAACTTTATCAAATTCTTAATGATGAAGTGCAACTGGGTGCCTGGATAAGCCGCTTTCAGGACTATCATGAGCGATGGCAGAAAAAAGGTTTTATGGCGATGATGTTGCGTTTTTTAAGCCAGGAAAATGTGCGTGTACATATTAGCCAGACACAGGGTGCTGAAAGGCAAATCACTAACTTGCATCACTTGCTGGAATTAGTACAACAAGCAAGCCTGGATGAACATTTAGGATTGCACAAAAGCATCAGCTGGTTACGTACTGAGATCACGGCAGAAAATAATGCTGGCGATGAGCAACAGTTACGTTTGGAAAGCGATGCCGATGCGGTCAGAATTGTGACTATGCACCGTTCTAAAGGGCTGGAATACCCTATTGTGTTTTGTCCTTATCTTTGGTCGCGTAATGATCGCCTGGGGAAAGAAAAGCTAACAATTACTTGCCACTCGCAGGGTGAAATGCGGGTCGATTTAGGCTCGGAAAAATTTGAGCAACATCGTGATTGTGCACTACAGGAGGAACTGGCCGAAGATTTACGTATACTCTATGTCGCATTGACGCGGGCTAAATATCGCTGTTATATCACCTGGCTGGATAGTCGTTCAGCTAATAAGCCGAATCAATCGGCACTAGCCTATCTTTTATACCAACACGCCAATATTCCCTTTAATGAACAACAGGAAAGATTACAGCAATTAGCAGCAGACATTCCTGATAGTTTTTCTTATCGCAAGCTAGAAACTGGCGTTAGCCTAGAGGGAGCCTATCAGGCAACGGCGTTAACAGGCACTTTATCAGTGCCCGCGCAAAAACGGCATTTATACAGCAACTGGCAAATGAGCAGTTACACTGCCTTATCTTATTTAAGTCTGCATGAAGCGACAGAATTACCTTTGGATAAAGCTGAGGAAAGTAACGATATCACGCAAATCAATGAGCAAGTTCCATTAGCATTGGCAAAAGGTGCGCACACCGGAAATGTTATTCACGATCTACTGGAAAATATTAGTTTTACTGCCTTGGCTAGGCGAGAAGAAATAAGTCAGCAACGTGATGCGGCTTGTCAGCGTTATGGTTTGAAAATTGACGCACCTGAGGTTTTGAATGAGCTGCTCTTTCAGACGGTGACGACCCCGTTAAGCGATAATGATAGTGGGTTTTACCTAGCTAATATAGATGAAAAATCCTGTTTAAAGGAAATGCCCTTTTATTTAAGTCTGGCTGACTTTGCTGCCGAAGAGATTAACGATATCCTGCAAGGTAGTCCCGCTTTTCAGTCTTTATCAAGTAAACAAATGCAAGGTTATTTAACTGGTTTTATTGATTTAATATTAGTCTATCAAGATCGTTACTATGTATTGGATTATAAAAGCAATGCCTTGAGCGATTATCTACCAGAGACTTTAACGCAAGCCATGCGTGAGCATAATTACGGTTTGCAATACTGGCTGTATAGCGTGGTTTTACATCAATATTTACAAAAGCGGTTACCTGCTTATCAATTTGCGGAACACTTTGGCGGAGTGCGTTATTTGTTTGTTCGTGGAATGCGGGTTGAGCAGGCGATGAGTGGCGTATTTAGTGATACGCCTGATGAGGAGAGGGTTAATGCCTTAGCTGAATTGTTTAGTCCAAGCTGAAGAACGTGTCATTTTCTGAGCTCTGTTAGCGCTTGCTCAAAATAGTCTTTAGTTTTTAGGTGCAAGAACAAACGGGAACTTAATAATATAAATAGGACAGTTGCATACAGCAGCGGTTCGCCTAGGTCTGACTTAACTAACCATAGATAATGAATGACTGCACTTATAGCCGCTAAATAAACCAGCTTATGTAATTGTATCCAGCGTTTGCCTAAGCGTTTTTGCATGGCTTTAGTCGAGGTAAGTGCCAGGGGTGTCAATAGTAAAAAGGTAAAAAGTCCAACGAGAATATAAGGGCTTTTAGGGACTTCATCCACAAATGCTTCCCAGGATAAGGATAAATCAAGCACGATATAAACCAGAAAATGCAGGCTGGCATAAAAAAAGGCAAACAAGCCTAGCATACGCCGAAAACGTACTGGCCAGCTTTGTTTTAGTAGTTTTTTTAAAGGCGTTAAAGCCAGTCCTATGCAAACAAAGCGCAAGGCCCAGTCGCCTAGGCTGAAATGCAGGGTTTGTATGGGGTTTGCACCTAACTGGTCTTGAATAGTAGCACTCACTAGCAGGAAAAAAGGGCTTAAACTAAGTAAAAAAATGATGATTTTTATTAATGCCCAGCTTTTTTTTGAAAGACGCACTAGGACGGCACTAAAACTGCTTGCTTAAATCCATTCTTTTATAAAGCGAGGCGACTTGATCGCCATAGCCATTAAATATTTCTGTTTTGCGTTTTGGGGTAAAGATGCTTGCGCCGAGAATACGTTCTCTACTCTGACTCCAGCGTGGGTGTGCAACTTCTGGGTTAACATTGGCATAAAAGCCATATTCACTGGGAGCCATTTTATTCCAGGCTGTGCCGGGCATGGTTTCTGAGAAGCGAATTTTTACGATAGCTTTAATGCTTTTGAAGCCATATTTCCAGGGAACTACCAAGCGCAATGGTGCACCATTCTGCTTGGGTAGTTCCTCATCGTACATTCCCGTTGCCATAAAAGCCAAGGGGTGCATCGCTTCATCAATTCTCAGGCCTTCAACATAAGGCCAGCCCAGTGCCTTGCTTTTCTGGCCTATCATTACTTCCGGGTCATATAGAGTGGTAAATTCAACAAACTTTGCTTTTGCTGTGGGCTTGAATTGTTTTAGCATCGCAGCTAACGGAAACCCTAACCAGGGGACGACCATAGACCAGGCTTCTACGCAACGAAATCGATAAACACGCTCTTCTAGCGGGTTGGCCTTTAATATGTCTTCTAAATTAAAAATACCTGTTTTTTCTGCCTCACCTTCAACTGTGATATTCCAGGGACTGGTTTTAAGGTTTTTTGCTAAAACAGTGGAATCTTTTTTATTGGTGCTAAATTCATAATAATTGGTATAGCTGGCAACGTCTTCGAAAGCAGTGCTTTTAAAATCGCCGGAATAGGGTCCGACAGGGACTTGTGCATATTTTTTTACCAGTGCGCTGGCCGGTGCGGGAAGCATGGATGTGATAGATATTCCTGCGGCTGCTTTTATAATTTTGCGCCTATTGATAAAAATAGTTTTATCGGTAATTTCACTACTTAAAATAGGTGATTTTTCCTTAATTAACATGATTTTACTCCTTGTTTTGTTTGCCAGAAAAGCAGTTTTAATATAGCCGTTTGTTACAAAAATAACAAGGGTGGAATAAATTTGTGGTGGGGAGAATACCTGTACGTTATGAGATTTCATACTCATAGTCCATAATCAAAGGCGAATGGTCGGAAAAGCGCTGGTCTTTATAGATAGAGGCAGATTGTACTTTGTCCTGTAAGTGCTCACTTATTACCTGGTAATCAATGCGCCACCCGACATTTTTTGCCCAGGCCTGGCCGCGATTTGACCACCAGGTATATTGATCGGCTTCCTGGTTAATGGCGCGGAATCCGTCTGCCCAGGCCTCTTGTTCAAATAGTTGATCTAGCCAGGCGCGCTCTGCGGGTAAAAAACCTGAATTTTTCTGATTGGCTTTCCAGTTTTTGAGGTCAATTTCTTTATGTGCAATATTCCAGTCACCACAGATTATATAATCGCGATCACTGCGCGCGCTTTCCTGTAGAATAGGCATAAAGCGATCCATTACGCTGTATTTAAAAGCCTGACGTTCTTCTTTGGACGAGCCGGACGGTAGATAAAGAGAAATAACACTGAGTTTACCGAGTTGTATTTCTAAATAACGTCCTTCACTATCTATATCATCAAAGCCCATGCCGACAATGACTTTTTCGGGCTTGTGTTTGCTGTATATGGCCACGCCGCTGTAGCCCTTTTTTTCAGCGCTATGGTAGTAGCAATGATAGCCTTCAGGCCTGAATGCATCGGCACTAAGCTGTTCGGGTTGTGCTTTGGTTTCCTGTATGCAGACGATGTCTGCATCTTGCTGTACCAGCCAGGGGAAAAAACCTTTGCGCTCAGCAGCGCGAATTCCATTGGTGTTGATGGTAATAATACGCATATTTTTGATAGTGGCTTGCAGTTATTATGTGAAAGAAGTATTATACTCTGTTCAAAATTGTATGTTAGTCGATTTTTTAGACGTGTAAAGGTCATTATGAAACCAGAAATTCACCCAGAATATAAACAAATAACCGTGACTTGCGGTTGTGGAAATGAGTTTGCTACAGGCTCGGTCTTAGGTAAAGATTTGCATATTGAAGTATGCTCTTCATGCCATCCGTTTTATACCGGTAAACAGCGTGTCGTTGATACGGCTGGGCGTGTTGATAAATTCCGTAAGCGTTATAGCAAGTAAGCGTACGAGGCTAGATAGCGAAATCAAAATATAGGAAATATCATGGCACAAGACACATTGACCATAAGAAATAATTCTACAGGACAGGAAGCTGATTTTTCTCTGTTAAGAGGAACCGTTGGCACGCCCGTTGTTGATGTGAGCTCATTAAACCAGAAAATGGGATTGTTTACCTATGATCCAGGGTTTTTATCAACTGCAAGTTGTAAGAGTGCCATTACCTATATTGATGGCGAAAAAGGCATTTTGTTATACCGTGGTTATCCGATTGACCAGTTAGCTGAAAAATGTTCATTTCTTGAAGTTGCCTATTTGTTAATGAATGGCGAATTTGGGCAGCCATCAGAGCAGGCTGAATTTGAGCGTGAAATCAGTCATTATGCTATGTTACATGAAGCCATGCGCGGTTTTATTGATGGTTTTCATTATGATGCGCACCCTATGGCTATGATGGTCGGACTTGTTGGCTCCTTGTCCGCGTTTTATCATAGTGAGCTGAATATGAATGACCCGGAGCATCGACGTATTTCAGCGATGCGTATGCTGGCAAAAATGCCTGTGATTGCTGCGGCATGTCATCGTCACTCGATTGGCTACCCTTATGTTTATCCGCGCTCTGACCTGAATTATTGTGAAAACTTCCTGAATATGATGTTTTCTTTGCCGTCACAGAAATATATTGATATAGACAATTATATCGATCCTGTCTCTGTCAAGGCTTTGAATTTGTTATTTATTCTGCATGCTGATCATGAGCAAAATGCGAGTACTTCAACCGTACGTCTGGCAAGCAGCACGGGTGCAAACCCATACGCTTGTATTGCTGCAGGGATTGGCGCGCTTTGGGGGCCTGCGCATGGTGGTGCTAATGAAGCTGTTCTAAGTATGCTGGGAGAGATTGGCACGGTAGACAGAATTCCTGAATATATAGAAAAGGCAAAAGATAAAAATGACCCTTTTCGTCTGATGGGTTTTGGTCATAGGGTTTATAAAAATTTTGATCCAAGAGCTACGATTATTCGTAAAGCTTGTTATGACGTTCTTGAAAATACTTCAACTAAAGACCCTTTGTTTGATTTAGCTTTAGCATTGGAAGAGTATGCATTGAAGGATGAATACTTTATAGAGAAAAAGTTGTATCCAAATGTTGATTTTTATTCGGGAATTATTTACAAGGCCTTGAATATCCCTATAGATATGTTTACCGTTATGTTTACCATCGCTCGTACTGCAGGCTGGGTATCCCACTGGTTAGAAATGATGGCTGAGCCGGGGCAGCGTATAGGACGGCCTAGGCAGGTTTATACAGGAAAGGATGTACGTAACGTTTAATAATTTGCATTCCCTATAAAAAAGGCAGCCGTAGGGCTGTTTTTTTTTGCCTGATTGAAAGTTTATATGCTCGCGCGTACAGCCCCCCTTAAATTGCACTAAATATATTGCGCAGAATTTTTGTTCGTTTTCAAAGCCTGCTCCGTATTTGATACGGGGGCGTAGAAAATGGCGCATAGCAGGCTATGCAACTATTTCTACAACGCAGAAGACGAACAAAAAGACTAACAAGGATGGGTGGGGTATTTGTAGCCAGTTGTCTTAGTATTATTTGGTGGCTGCTCTACTAGAATAAAGCTTCGGGCACTACTTGTTCTGTAATGCCTGGTTCTCCATTGAGCTCGATCTCTTGTTCAGGAATCGGTGTGTACTCAGTGGGAATTAATTTATCTCTAAAATATTCCCAGGTACCTAGAGCGGATTCTTCTCTGGCTAGGAGTCCTGTTTCGGGATCAATAAGTGCTTTACTAATGCCTTCTGGCATCATGAGTTCTTCTTCCACCTTGTCTTTAAGCGCATAGCGCATAAAATCAATCCACAGAGGCAGTGCCGCTTTGCCGCCAGTTTCCCAGCGACCCAGGCTTCTGGAGTTATCCTGTCCTACCCAGGCAATACCCACCATTTCAGGGGTAAAGCCATTGAACCAGGCATCTTTTTGGTCATTAGTCGTTCCTGTTTTTCCTGCCAGGTCAGTACGCTTTAGGGATTTAGCTTTAGTTGCCGTACCTCGTTGCACGACATCACGCAACAAGGTGTTCATTAAAAAGCTTATTTGTGGTGAAATAATTCTAGGTGCTGTGCTACCCATGCAGTGTCGGCAAACGCTGAGTGGCTCGGCCTGAAATAGAACTTCGCCCGTGCTGGATTCTATACGTTCTATAAAGTAAGGCGTTATTAAAAAGCCACCATTAGCAAACACGGCATACATGCGAGCCATCTGTATTGGGGACGCATATCCGCTACCGAGTGCTAAAGATAATTTTTGAGGCATTTGTTCTTGCCGGAAGCCAAAGCGCATGGCTGTTTCGGTAATCGTTGAGATACCGAGAGTTCTCGTCAGGCGTATTGCAATTAAGTTGCGTGATTTGCGTAATGCAGTACGGAGGCTGGTAGGGCCGTAAAATTTATGGCTATAATTTTCAGGTCGCCATGCACTTTCTTCTGTGGAATTATTGCTGTTTACAATGGGGGCATCATTGATCATGCTGGCGGCGGTATATTCATGTTCAAGTGCGCTAGTGTATATGATGGGCTTGAAACCTGAGCCGGGTTGACGTTTTGCCTGAGTTGCCCGATTGTATTTATTATTAAAGTAAGCGTAGCCACCGGATAGTGCCAAAATCGCTCCATTTTTGGGGTCTAGGGCAACGAACGCACTCTCTGCCAGAGGGACTTGCGCAAATCTCCATTTATTATTATGTTGCCTGACACGAATAGTGTCCTGTAATTCAATAATGTCCAGGTATGAGTTAATGTGCTCAGTTCTTTGAGTGCCCGGATGGTACTTAGTGCTCCAGGGGCTATCTTTCCATAGCAGTGTGATGGCCGTACCGTCTTTAAGTTCTGCGGTGAGTTGTGTTTTGTTGATTTGAATGACTTGAGCAGGGAAGGTGGAGCCCGTATTATTGCTCGATTTTAAAGGGAGTTTTTGTCTTTTATTGACCCTGTAACTGTGGCGTTCATCGAATAGATGCAGGTTTGAACGTAAGGCATTGACCGCTGTGTCTTGCAGGTCTGATTTTAGTGTTGTGTATACTTTTAGGCCTGCAGTATAGGCGGTCTCTTCACCATATAAGTTAATGATTTCATTGCGTACCATTTCTGCAATATAGGGTGCATATAATTCTCTTTGAACGATATAGGTTCCAGCTGTAATTGGGGCTTCTATAGCATTCGCGTAGTCTTGTTGATTGATATATTCTAAATCCAGCATACGCTTTAAAACGTAATTACGTCGTAGTAAAGCACGTTTTGGGTTGGAGATAGGGTTGTATTTGGACGGTGCTTTGGGTAGGCCGGCTATCATAGTAAGCTCAGCAAGGGTGAGTTGCACCAAAGGGCGGTCGTAATATATTTCAGACGCTGCTGCTACACCGTAGGCGCGCTGTCCCAGGTAAATTTTATTAAGGTAGAGTTCAAGGATTTCATCTTTGCTGAACTCCTGTTCAATTTGTAGGGAAAGAATTATTTCTTTAAGCTTGCGGGTGTAGGTTTTCTCATTACTGAGCAAGAAGTTTCGTGCTACCTGCATCGTTATGGTGCTACCTCCCTGCTTTTTTTTGCCTGTCAGGGCCAGTTGTATGATGGCGCGCCCCAGGCCTTTGATATCAACGCCAAAATGAGAGTAAAAATTACCATCTTCAGCGGCTATAAAGGCGTTTGTGAGTTGCTGTGGGGTATCAGAAATACTGATGGGGCTACGTATTTTTTCACCAAACTGTTCAATTAATAGTCCGTCCTGGCTATAGATAGAGAGAGGTTGCTTGTATTGGACATCCCTTAATACGCTGACATCGGGAAGTTCAGAGCCAAGCTGCTGATAAATAAAATAGCTAGTGATGATGCCTAGAGCAGAGAAAGTGAGGAGTAGGGTTAATAACCACTTTATTATTCTCATTGATAAAGAATTGGTGTTTTGTTGGGTTGTGTAGGTAAGCTAATTCTCTTAGCGAGTTTTGTGCAGTTTTTGTCGTGCAATGTATATTATACTGTGCTTTAAACAAGGCGTGTTGGGCTAAATCAGCATCCGTTAGCAGTTACCGAGAGCGCAAATTGAGTGTGGATTTCTTTTTACACTTGAACTGCGCGTAGTAGAGTCCCCCAGTAATCACTTATATTACACTGTTGGAGTACTAAAGCCTTTTTAGAGATTTATGGGTATTTTAAGTCTTTATATGGGAAGGTAATAAATATCAACAGCGTGTTACAATGTGCGCTGGTCATACGCATTAGGTTTTGTTGTATAGCTACAGCACCGTGTTGGTCTGATGAATAGGGGGGCGTAATTAAGGTATAAATTACTGTTGTCTATTTGATCCGTCAAACACGGTGCTGTACTAGTATGAAAATAAAAAAAATTGACTATACTTCTTATGCTAGCTGGTAAAAAAAATAATACGCCACCTGGTTCCGGAGGGTCTCCGTGGGAATTTATACAGGGACAGTGTTTAAAGCTACATTCCTGCGTAGGGTCGGGGTGAGAATTGGGTGCTTGTGTTTTGCGAGTTGCCTCTAACTCGAACAGGGCATGATTGTTTTTTACACAGTTGTTCTCTGGTGCTATTGCAATAATAAAAGAGTTTCCATATGAAATGGTTTAACCGTAAGCATGATCATCTACTTGGGATTGATATTAGTACTGCTGCTGTCAAGATATTAGAGCTAAGTAAGACGGCTGGCAGGTATAAAGTTGAAAGTTATGCTGTTGCCCCTTTAGCCCAAGATGCAGTGATTGATAATAATATCTCCAATGTAGAGATGATTGCAGAAGCAATTAGAGTTGCATTGAAGCAATCGGGGACGCGTGCGCGTCATGCCTGCGTTGTGATCGCCGGATCGTCAGTGATGACCAAGGTGATCACCATGTCTGCTAAGCTGTCGGAAGATGAAATGGAAGAGCAGATCATGGTTGAGGCAGATCAGTATATTCCCTATTCTTTAGACGAGGTACGCCTGGACTTTGAAGTACAGCAAGTAAATGAAGAAAATTCTGAAATGGTGGATGTGCTGCTGGCTGCGTCACGTAAAGAGAATGTCGATGAGCGTGTAGAGGTTCTTGAAATGGCGGGTTTAACTGCAAGCATTGTTGATGTTGGAGCTTTTGCCATGGAGAATTCATTTGTTTTGCTTAAGGATCAACTGCCTGATGGCGATGATGAGCAAACGGTTGCTATTGCTGATATTGGTGCCACCATGACAACGTTGAATATTTTGCAAGAAGGGCGTGTAATATATACCCGGGAACAGGGATTTGGTGGTAAGCAGTTAACCGAAGAGATTCAGCGGCGTTATGGCCTTTCCTATGAAGAGGCGGGGCTTGCTAAAAGACATGGTGGATTACCTGATAACTACAATAGTGATGTGCTGGGGCCATTTAAGCGTGCTTTAGTACAGCAAGTTGCTAGATCACTGCAGTTTTTTATTTCGTCGAGTACCAATAGAAGTATTGATTGTGTTGTCTTAGCCGGGGGCTGTGCATCCATTCCTGAAATTGATAAATTAATTGAAGAAGAGTTGGGTATTCCAGCATTTGTCGCCAATCCTTTTGTTAATATGGCTCTCTCTAATAAAATCAAACCTCAAAGCTTAAGTAATGATGCAGCAGCAATGATGATTGCCTGTGGTTTGGCGCTAAGGAGCTTTGACTAATGACTCGAATTAATTTATTGCCATGGCGTGATCAGTTACGTAAGCAAAAACAGCAGGAATTCATTATTGGTGTTGTGCTTTCGGCAATAGCTGCTGTAGCTATAGTGCTGGGTTTAGGCGCATATCTGGATAGTCAGATTGAGGAGCAGCAAGATAAAAAACGTATTGTTTTAGCGAAAGTCGCAGAAGTTAATTTGATTACCGCTAAAATTAAAGATATTGAAGCACAAAATTCAATTTTGCAAAGTAAAAGGAGTGCCATTCAAGCCCTGCAGAAGAGCCGCCCCGAAATAGTCCACTTTATAGACGCAATTGCCAGAGTCACGCCTGAAGGTGTATTTCTTACTAAGCTAAATCAAGATAATGTGCGTGTTGCATTGGTGGGTAAAACTCAGTCAAACGCACGTGTTTCAGCTTTTATGAGAAATGTTGAAGCCTCTCAATGGCTAGTCGACCCC
>JAUXBW010000133.1 GCA_030619185.1 Methyloprofundus sp. | reverse complement strand
TGCGAGAAACGCTTTCGCGACCTGATGAAGTACGCAGTCTGTTACGGGCAATTTATAGTAGTGAGGCAGACTTGATTCCAGATCATGAGCAAGGTACATTAACGGTACGATTACATCATTTGGCCAAGCGGAGTTATGATGTTGCTATACAAAAACTATGTGATGAACTCAATAGCACAGAAACAAAGTTTCCGCGAACAAATTTAAGGATGATTTTCAAATTCGGCTCAAAGTAATTTCCGAGAGATCAGGTGCTCTGAGTTTATTGATGCCTGTATGTCTTTAAAGGGGCGAATCCAGGCTTTAAGTGGTTTGAATTGTCTGCTTTCTTTTTCTGCTCTATGACGCGCTGAATAATAGCCATAAACGACAGTATAAAGGCGTTTTGAGTTTTTTTTGCTTTGTTGGTAAATGGCATAATTGCCACTAGTGCTTTGCTGTCGGATAAAATCTTTGGCTGCTTGCGGGGAACTGAGTACGCTTAATTGTATGGTAAAGTGATTTTTGTTTTGTTGCCTTATCCAGGTTTCATTATGAATCAATTTTTTTGCACCAGAAACGGCCTGTATTTTTGGGGTTGATGCTTTTTTTGCGGAGATCTGGGAACTCGCTTTACTAACAGGCGTTCCACCCAGGCATTTAGCAACGGCCAGTTCATTGCCTCGTTTTACTTGTAAGTATTTGTCGAGAAAAGCTTTATCAACTTTCCTGGGCCATGCGCCTGCCTTGCTATTTCTGTATCTGGCGACCTGTCTGGGGCCTCCGTTATAGGTGGAGTAAGTAGATCGGGCCAGGTTATCAATGCCGCCATGTTTTTTGTGTTCACCTTTTTTTATGGCATAACGGGTCATATATTTAAGTAAAATATGACTCCCAGTATCAACATTGTAAGCAATATTCCAGCGTAATTTATGTTTATCAATAAACCCGCGCCAGACATTTTCATTAATTTGCATAATGCCGGTATCTCCCGTGGATGAGTGTAGGGAAACAATTTTGTTATTTTTTACAACATATTGCCGCCAGCAACTTTCCTGCCACGCCGTAGTGAGTATCAGTTTTTGGAAAATATCGCGTTGTTGCGCTGTCAGGGATGATTTTTCGCTAGACTGCCGGGCACTATTGATTAACAGCTTGCGTACTTGTAATAGATAGGTATCAAGCTCATTGGGTGCTGGAATCCAGTTGTCTAAGGGGCGGTTCGCAGCGACTGCTGTATTAATTGGCCATAAATTGATTTGATAATGGCTGTGCTCAATACTACTGGCAGGGTTGAACTTAAAAATTCGTAATAGCTCAGGGTCGATTGCCTGGTCGTATTTTAAGGGATCAGTACCGGGGGTGTTATTTAGCATTCTGGCTAATCTACGTAGACCGTCGATGGATACATCTAGTCCAAAGCTAGGACCTAGTTTGTCTAGTGCCTGCAATGCATCTGTTGCGGTGACTAGGGTTATGAGTGCTAGTGGTGCTTGTTGAGGGTTTTCTGCACTGATCTTTTGTAATACCGGTATCAGCTGAGTCCAGCTGTTGATAAACCAATGCCTGACAGGGTCAGTACTCTGATCTTGTTGTAGTGCATCTTGTAGTTGATAGCGTGCGTCTAGCAGAATATCAAAGAGTGTCAGCCTGAGTTCCTCAAGTTCAGTCGCCTGAGCATAATATTTGATGGTGTAGGTGAGTAGGGCATCCATGCTTTGCCATTTTTCCTGCCATTGTTGTTGCTCTTGTTCATTTAGTACCTGCTCTTTCTGTTGTGCTGGCGTAACAGTATCCACAGCAAACTGTAATTTTCCGTTAATACCACTTTGGTCAATGCTTATATCCTTAAGTTGTATCGAGTCGAGCATGTGGTTTATTTGTGTATGGCTATGTTGAGGCAGAAATAAGGGCAGCAAGTTTTTTATTTCATTAATGGACTGGGTTAAATCCAGGTGAAATGTATCAAACAGAGGATAGATGTGCTGCTTGGTTTGATCCCATAGAGGGCCAGTGGTTAGGCTCTCCTGATGATGGCTGATTAGCTGGCTGTCGATCACTTTGAGGTAAATATCACGCGAGTTTCTGGTGCTAATAACTGGTTTGCTGATGATTTTAGCGTAGCCATCCCAGTTTAATAAAGGCACGCAATTATCGAGAACTTTTACAGCAAGCCTTGCTTTCAACTGGGTGTTGATTTGTAAATGTTGCTCGAATTCACTCAGTTTTGGATTTGATAAAGTGATTTCGCTACAGCTATACGGGTCGTGTAATATTTCTGTTGTAGCGGAAGGCCCTTTGAATAACTGGCTGATGACCAGTTGTTGTAATAACGAAAAATCAATTTTTAGAGGCACTGATAGGGTTTCAGCTCTAGCCAGATGGGATGAAAATAGCAATACTAGAATAATCGTTTTGTTTAAGCTGTGAGCTGTAACATTTTTGTACATGACGGGTAGGTAGAAGGGCTTGTATGCAGCTCGAAAAAGTTAGAAAATGGTGCCGTATTATGCAATCTACATACGGACTACGAGGTAACTTGCTGAAATCATATTGAATGATAAATGGCTAATAATTTTGGTGTGGCAATGTGCGCTTTATCAGCATAAGTTATCCAGCGTTTTAAACGTTCTGGCGCACTTCGACCCAGGCAGTGCCGGTCTGGGCAGTCTTTGATTCCTTCTGCCATGCCATTAATCAGTTTTTCGTAGGGGAGTTGCTGTCCGGTTAAAGATTCCTGAATACGAATAATTTCAGTCGCAATTTCTCTGGCGAGTGCCTGGTGTTTATTCCATAGCTCTCCTACCGTACGGTTTTGTACTAAACCTGCACTATTAACCGTGAGTATATACACTGTTTTACGCAGTAATTCGTACAATAAATCTGCTTCGTTTTTGATAATAGGTGCTGCTTCATCCATTGATTGCAATGCATTGGATAATAGCAATGCATTCGGGCCATAGCTAGGTGTATGCAGAATACTGGTGAGTTCCATGCCTTTTTTCTTCTCAAACCAGACCACGGCAACCGTTGGGTTTTTAATATTATGAACCAGCCAGTCTTTGGGTAGGAGTTCATTTTGTATCAGCCCCAGCTTGCTTTTCCAGTTTTCCGGGACTTGCTTAAGAACAGTATCTAGCTCACTTTCCTGGACGCTTATCAGGACTAATGTCGGGTCAGGGATTTTCTGGGATTCTTCGGCAATACTCATCTGCCGTGTAATGGGATAAACAGGGTGTCCGCAGCGTAGAAATCCGCGTGCAAATACGCTGCCTAATTCGCCCATGCCGATAATAACGATAGGTGCTTGCATAATGATTATTTTATTTGCATGGCCCGGCCTTGCTCAACTGAATCCAGAACAGCAACAATAAGCCGACAGTTGGTTTTTGCATCTTTCAGGGTCAGTTTTAGAGGCTTTTTATTCAGTACACAAGCACAAAAGTGTTCGACTTCTAATTGAAAATGATTGGCTAAATCCAGGTTTTCAGTGTGTTGTTCGCCCGAATCTGTTTGCCAGGAGATAATCGGTTGTTCACCAGCTTTAGCCCAGACGTTATGACATTTTAACCCGCCTTTAGTACCAATAATTTCGTATTCAGCGCGACGGGCATGTTCAAAGCTGAAATTAAATTGTGCGTATTTGCCATCGCCAAAGTCGATAATGCCGCTGCTACTCACATCAGCACCATGTTCATTGTGTTTTGCCATCGCGGTAACGGCCTGGGCTTCAGTGTTGCCAAAATGAAATCGGGCAGTATGGATTGCATAGCAACCAATATCCCACATGGCACCGCCGCCTTGGGAGATGTTTCGGTCGATACGGTATAGGCGAGCAGGCTGCATCGGATAGGCAAAGCAAGTGCGTACCGAGCGTACTTCACCTATGGCACCGGAGGCGATGATTTCCTGTATACGCTGGTGCTGGGGATGAAAGCGGTACATAAATCCTTCCATCACATAGACTTGATGTTTTTCTGCAGCGCGTTCAATCATTTCTATATCGGCAACGCAGAGAGCCATGGGTTTTTCACATAACACATGCTTACCCTGCTCTATGGCGCGTAAAGTCCATTGTGCATGTTCTTCGCTAGCTAGCGGAATATAAACGGCTTGTATTGCGGGGTCTTTAAGAAGTTCAGCAGGGTCGTCATAGATGCGCACATTTTCAATACCCGGCGCATATTGTTTTAAAGTGGCGGCTGCTGCATCGGGTCTGCGACTGGCAATAGCAATCAGTTCGCTATTATTAGCGGCAATAATGGCGGGCATCAATTGTTGATTAATGCGTGCGGCCCCAAGAATTCCCCAGCGTAGTTTGTTTGATGTTGGCATGTCTCTTACTTCTACTTATTGATGAACGATAAGCAGAGTATAGCAAAAATTAGACGTAGGGCGTGGCTTCTGTCTGCCTTAAAAAGGTTTTTTTATGTTGGGGGTATTGATGTATATCCGGAGAGTGGACTTTTGTAGGCGGAGATGAGGCTTGTGTCATCCCGGTTTTTACTTTGCCGGGTTTCGTACCTCTGCACTGCCTGCATTCAATATTTTTCAGGCAAAAAAATACCAGATCAATGCAAAAGACTGTCTGGTATTTTTGACTTAACCCAGGAAGGGTTTTAAGCCATTGCGCGGACTCTGTTATTAAGTCTGCTTTTATTTCTTGCCGCTTGATTCTTGTGAATCAGGCCTTTGCTTACTGCTGCGTCAATTACTGGAACGACTGTTGCGTAAGCCGTTTTAGCTTGTTCTACGTCACCTGATTCTACTGCAGCAATAGCTTTTTTGATGAATGTACGTAGGTTGCTACGTTGTCCTGCATTGCGAACGCGGTTGTTTTCTGCCTGACGTGCGCGTTTTCTTGCTTGAGCTGTATTAGCCATAATGCCTCGGTTATTGCATTGAGTATTTTAAAACCGCATATTTTCCCTATAAATGCTATGATTGTCAATCTTTTAATAGCCGGAAACTAAGCTTTGAGCCGCAAACTTTTTAAATCGACCGCGATAGTCAGCAGTATGACTA
Source organism: Methyloprofundus sp. (assembly GCA_030619185.1). GTDB lineage: Bacteria > Pseudomonadota > Gammaproteobacteria > Methylococcales > Methylomonadaceae > Methyloprofundus. The sequence goes on along the minus strand of JAUXBW010000133.1, from coordinate 1,434 downwards.
TGATTTCACGTATTTTAGGCTTTATTCGGGATATGATGTTTGCACGTATTTTTGGTGCAGACTCGGGTACCGATGCCTTTTTTGTGGCTTTTAAAATACCTAATTTTTTGCGTCGCTTATTTGCAGAAGGTGCTTTTGCCCAGGCGTTTGTGCCGGTGTTGTCAGATTATAAGCAGCAGGGTGGTAAAGCTGCACTACGCCATTTTATAGATCGCACAGCCGGAACGCTAGCACTTATTTTAATGTTAACGACCATTGCGGGTATGCTAGCTGCGCCTTACCTGATTATGGCCTTTGCACCAGGATTTTCCTGGGAAGGAGAGCAGTATGATCTGGCAGTGCAAATGTTACGTATTACTTTCCCTTACTTGTTCTTTATTTCTTCGGTTGCTTTTGCCGGCGGGATTTTAAATACCTATGGTAAATTTGCAGTCCCTGCATTTACTCCTGTTTTCCTTAATATATGCCTGATTTCAGCAGCAATCTGGCTGGCACCTATAATGCCGCAACCAATTGTTGCACTGGCCTGGGGCGTATTTATTGCGGGTGCGGTACAGTTACTGTTTCAGTTTCCTGCCTTACGACGCTTGGGGCTGGTGCCGCGTTTGCGTTTTGGCTTTAATGACCCCGGGGTCAAACATATTATGCGGCTGATGTTACCCGCACTATTTGGTGTGTCGGTCACTCAGATTAATTTATTATTGGATACTTTACTGGCTTCATTTTTAGTGACGGGGAGTATCTCCTGGCTGTACTACTCTGATCGTTTAGTGGAATTCCCCTTAGGTATATTTGGTATTGCACTGGCGACGGTTATTTTACCCAATCTATCAAAAAACCATGCCGCAGATGATACAGTGGCATTTTCCAGGTCATTAGACTGGGGATTGAAATTGGTTGTTTTGATTGGTGCACCCGCATCTTTAGGGTTAATGATGCTGGCAGAGCCCATGGTCTCTACCCTATTTCAATATAATCAGTTTGGTACGCATGATGTTGCCATGGCAGGGCGCAGTTTAATGGCTTATTCGCTAGGCTTATTAGGGTTTATATTGGTTAAAGTGCTAGTCCCTGGATTTACCTCGCGTAAGGATATGAAAACTCCAGTACGTTTTGGTATTTATGCCATGGTTGCTAATATGGTGTTAAATATCGCGCTGGTTTTTCCATTGGCACATGCTGGTTTGGCTCTGGCCACCTCGCTGGGGGCATTCTTCAATGCCAGTCTTTTGTTGTTTTCGCTATTAAAAACAAAAGTATATCAGCCTTCAGCTGGCTGGCGGGTGTTGATCTTACGAGTTATTCTTGGCTGTTCTGCGATGGCGGCTTTAATTTATCATTGTGTGGATATAAGTCTCTGGCAAGATTGGCGTATGTTTGATAGGGCATGGCATCTGGCAATGTGGATCGGTATTGCGGCAACACTATATGCTG
>JAUXBW010000085.1 GCA_030619185.1 Methyloprofundus sp. | reverse complement strand
TGGATATGGCTCCCTGGGTGGCGCGCCTGTTTGCAGAAAAACCTCCCAGGTATTCTCGAGCCTTATTAGAAACTATTGCAATTATTGCCTATCAACAGCCTGTTACAAGGGGTGATATTGAAGAAATACGCGGTGTGAGTGTGAGTTCGCAAATGATACGAACTTTACTGGAAAGAGAATGGGTTAAAGTTCTGGCGCATAAGGAAGTCCCAGGGCGACCAGCTTTATATGGCACAACGAAAGAGTTTTTAGATTACTTTAATCTAGCGTCTTTAGATGCCATGCCGCCTTTGGAGGAATTACAGGCATTAGCTTTAGAAGGTGAGTTAGAAATATAGTAATGTGGAACGAAATTTTTATGATCCTGCTCTTTACGGCGGGTTTTCTATACTGGCAAAGTGCCCAAAAAGTCAAAGAAATTGCCCTGGCAGCAACAATGCGCCATTGTCATAAGCTGGAGTTGCAAATGCTGGATGGATATATCGCGTTTAATGCACTTGCCTTGAAACGGGATAGCCGGGGAAAAATACATATCGCCCGTGCTTATCAGTTTGAATTTTCCTCTACCGGTGCAGAGCGGTATAACGGCCAAATACAGATGCTAGGTAGACGAGTAGAATCTATACAGTTAGAGCCGTATCGTATTTAAAATAGCTAATAGTTGGGTATTAAACTGGTGGAATATATGTAGAGCGTGGCTTTAGCCCGCAAATATCGTGTTAAAAGTAGACTAAAACCACACCTTTATGTAAGTATAATGGTATAGAAATTATGAGTCAGTCAAATACGCTTTTTATTCTAGCTAACTGGGGATTAAAAGTTAATAAGGATAATAAACTTGAGTCACATATGTGGTTGCTAAATAATCAAGAAGTGGCAATGGATTTTGTTTCTTTTCATAAATCGAAGTCAGAACGAGCATATAAAGGAGGAAGGATTATCGATATTCGTTCTGCAACTCCAAAGGAAATCGCAGAACATCAAGCTCTCATGATTAAAAATAATAAGGGGGTGATGAAAGATATTGAAAATCGAAAAATTATCGTTTTTTATCCTGAATCCAAATGGAATGTACTTTGGCCTGAGGATGCAAAAACAAGTCAAATGGCATATAAAGGAACAGGTTTTATTAAGTGGCCTTGATTTATGTAAATTGAGGTGCCGTTTTTTTAATTCACGATAGTAAAATGAAACCATCTAAATGTTACGTTTAAGCAATATCAAACTTCCCTTAGAGCATACAGACGCTGATCTACGCGCGGCTATTAGCACAAGGCTAGCGATTAAAGACAGTGATTTACTTGGGTTTCGTATTTATAAGCGTAGCTATGATGCACGTCAAAAACGAAATATATTTTTTATCTATAGTCTGGACGTTGATACCAGAAAAAATACACTGCTATTAGAACAGTTTGCAGATGATAAACAAGTAAAAGCCAGGCCAGATGATAGTTATCAGTTTGTTGCTCAGGCACCAGAAGGTCTGGCGGAAAGGCCTATTATCATTGGTATGGGGCCGTGTGGTTTATTTGCTGGGTTGATATTGGCGCAAATGGGTTTTAAACCGATTATTCTGGAGCGTGGTAAAGCCGTACGCGAGCGAACGGTTGATACCTTTGGCTTATGGCGTAAAAGGAAACTGAATACCGAATCCAATGTACAATTTGGTGAGGGAGGGGCCGGAACATTTTCGGATGGCAAGTTATATACGCAAATCAAAGACCCACAGCATCATGGGCGTAAAGTCTTACTAGAGTTTGTTGCCGCAGGGGCTCCTGAGGAAATTCTATATCTGAGTAAGCCGCATATTGGCACTTTCAAGCTGGTGAGTATGGTCGAGAAAATGCGCCATACTATTGAATCTTTAGGCGGAGAAATTCGCTTTGAACAACGAGTTGATGAGGTGCTTATTGACAATAAGCGCGTGCAAGCAGTGCTGCTGGCAAATGGTCAAACCCTAGTCAGTCAGCATGTTGTCTTTGCTATCGGGCATAGTGCGCGTGATACTTTTAAAATGCTCTTTGAAAAAGGGGTGTATGTCGAAGCTAAGCCCTTTTCGATAGGTTTTAGAATAGAGCATCCACAGTCCTTAATTGATCAATGCCGCTTTGGTGATTATGCGGGTAATGAGTTGCTCGGTGCTGCTGATTATAAATTAGTCCACCACTGTAATAATGGGCGTTCAGTTTATAGCTTCTGCATGTGTCCTGGTGGTACAGTGGTTGCCGCGACTTCGGCAGAAGGGCATATTGTGACCAATGGCATGAGTCAGTATTCGCGTAATGAACGCAATGCCAATAGTGCGATTGTGGTTGGAATTGATCCGCAACAGGATTACCCGGGTTACCCTCTGGCGGGCTTAGAGCTGCAAGAGCAATTAGAAAAGCAGGCTTTTGTCCTAGGCGGGGAAGGCTATGATGCCCCTGCACAATTAGTCGGTGACTTTCTGGCTAATAAGCCCAGTGATATGCTGGGTAGTGTTGAACCTTCTTATAAGCCGGGGGTAAAGCTGGGGGATTTAAGCCATAGCCTGCCTGATTATGCGATTGCGGCTATTCGTGAGGCTATCCCCGCATTCGATAAAAAAATCCCGGGCTTTGCTATGCATGATGCTGTTTTGACCGCAGTAGAAACGCGCACTTCATCTCCGGTGCGTATAAAACGCGACCGCGAATCATTACAAAGCATTAATACTCAGGGGCTTTATCCAGCAGGCGAGGGTGCGGGATACGCTGGCGGTATACTATCAGCGGCTGTGGATGGTATTAAAATTGCTGAAGCACTTGCGCTGGATATGCAAAAAAACAAGTGTAGTCATTAGCTGGTGTACTTTGATTTAAGCATTGTGCGTATCTACTTTAAATTCCAGGGAGGAGTAAAAAAGCTTTAGCTTTTTTTGTAATGACAGCAATAGCTAAAGCGATTGCACTCCTGTAGATTACCCTGATATTTAAAGTTGATACCATTGTGCCTTTAATCGTCCTTCTGGAGCTTCGTCAGAGAGGGGTGTGTCAGATTGAGATCGTTGATTGATACACCTCTTTTCTTCGGTGAGTAACGACTATATTTTGATAGTATCGTCGGGTCTGTATAACCAATAATCTGATCCAGTTCAGAGAGACGAATGCCTTGTTGTACCAGATAAACTATATATGAATGCGTAATGGATTTTGCGCTAATTTCTAGGTCTTCATTAAAACCAGCATCCACGGTGGCATAAATAAGGATAGCCTGGAGCATTTCCTCCGATATATTCTGGTTTTTATTCCAGGCAGGGCAAGGTTCTGTCTGCTCAAATAATGCCTTTAATCCCGGATCAAGTTGAATAGTGCGTTGCTCCTCTCCTGGTACATTTATTATATTCTGCGTGAAAAGTATGTGTTGTTTTTTTAGTTTGACTATTTCATCTAAACTGAGCCCGCTTAACAATAATGAAACGAGTTGTCTGGTCTTTGTGTCGGCTGCCTCAAGCAAGGTGTCTAAGGTTGCAACACTAAGATCCATGGGTAAATCGCTTTCAAGTGCGTGACTTTGCTCGTGCTGTAGAGATTGTGTCGAAGTTGTCGTTAATTGCTCATTTCTTTGTGGGTAGTTATTTGATAACTCCGGGGTAGAGGTAGATCCAGCACCAGCGTATAGGTTGAGGCCTGAGATAGAAATTGAGGCTTTCTGTTCATCTTTGCGCGTCAGGTATTCAACAGCCCAGACACAAAAGAGTGCTAAAAAAATGGAGCCAACCAAAGCAATCAGAGCATCTCTAGTATAGTTTGGGCTAAAAGGTTTGCGTGGATGAAAGGCGCGCTCAATAATTTTTACCTGTGGAAATTTTTCAGCCTGTTTTGCTTCAATTTGCACTACTCTTTCCTGAGTTGTGCGCTGGAGTAGCTCCAGTCCTTCCAGGTCAGTTAGTAAAGCCTCGTGCTCGGCAAATTTGGTACTAAACGCTGTTGCCTGCTGTTTATGCTCATTAAGCTGGTTTTTTATGACACGTAATGATTGTCGCGCTGCTTCATAGCCTTGCCGGGCATCGCTTAGTGCAATATTTTGACCAAAATTACGCTTGCTTTGAATTTCCTGTTCCAGTTCTTGAATTTGCTTTGGTAGTACATTTAAGCTTGGATTTAGTGCTAAATATTCACGGGTGTATTTTTTGTCAAATTCAGCTAGTTGTTCACGCAAATTTTGCAGACGTAGTTCAAGGACGCGCATCCCCTTTTTATCTTCAGTGGGCACGACCACTTGACCTCTATTGATCGCTTTATATACAGCATCAAGACGGGCTTTACTTTTAACGGCCTCTTCGCTGGCAGCACTGTAAGATTTATTTAACGCTTTAAAGCGAGCCAATGACTGGTTTTCGAAAAGGTTTTCCCTGCCTAGCGAGGTGATTTCATTGACTTGCCTGAAATATGTAAGTTCATCTCTTTTATGGATGATTTTATCTTCCATCCCTGCGAGTTCTTCACGTAATGCTTCCAGGGTTAGGCCGGTTGATTGCCGCACCTCTTCGGCACGCCTTTGCAAATAAATATCGATCCAGATATTAATAATAGGAGCTAACAAGGCAGGTTGGTAACCGATAGCCGCGAGTTCAACCAGGTTGGTTTCAGGCACTGCCTGTACGCTTAGCATACGCCGCAGCCTGGAAACAGTTAATTCACTGCTATCAAAAGTAGTGCTATCGTTTTGTTGTTCTTGCTGGTTTAAGCGGGTTAAGGTTTCATCTAATAATTCCTGACCGGTTAGAATTTGCCTTTGAATCGCAACATGCTGAACATCGGCTTCACGACTTTGCTGATCAATAGCTGTTTGCGCAACGGTCAATAGTGTTGCATAGCTACGATATAAGGCGGGACGGCTATAAACATAGCCTAGACTAATCATTAGGCTGAGTAGAAAAACAGTGCTAAAAACGAGTAATTTTCTTGATTTATACCAAGGTGCGGGGGAGGAGGGCTGGCTATAAGGAGTTTGATTGGGAAAGACCTGGATTTCGGGTAGGGAATTATTATCCATGGGTAATTACTCTGCTTAAATAGTGCATGCACTGAATAGGAATTAAGCTTTATTCGTATCTACTTAAAATTCGAGGGAGGAGTAAAAAAGCTTTAGCTTTTTCCTAATAACAGCAATAGCTAAAGCTATTGCATTCCTGTAGATTACCCTGATATTTAAAGATGATACCTTTATTCCATGTACGACGTGCAAAATTTCAGTAAATGAAATTGACTTAGGGTGGAAGTATAACGGAAAAATATAAAATAAAATTGAATTTTTTATTATCGGTGCGGAGCCGTACATGAAATTTCAAGACCGACTAAAAACAGACTGAGTAATGTATTCTTTATTTCGTAACCGTTCTGTCCCCCTCCTAAGAAAAGGAGGGGTTAGGAGAGGTTTTTTTAGATAATCCCTCCTTTCTTAAGGGGGAAGTGAACGGTTACTTTATTTCACGTCGAGTATGTATAGGGGTATTTGTTGATTTGAATATATGGTAATTATTATGCAAAATGCTTATAATTATGCAGCTTATAATAATAAAGGGTAGAGCAATGAATAAATCTATTTTAATACCAGCACTCAGTGTAATGCTATGTTGTGTGTCAGTCAATGCAAGTGCAGCAGGTGGGCATGGTGGGCATGGTAGCAGCGTTGATAAGAGTGGCAAAGGCGCTTGTAAAAACACAGTGATTAAGCGTCTGCGACCGGAACATTTGGCTAGCGTCGCTCCGGGTTCTGAAATTTCCTTCCAGGTGGATGGTATTGAGGATGCTAAATATGTAACCGTTACTGCAAAGAAGCTTCCCGTTGCAATGACATCTGAATTTAAAGGAGGCATTATGTGGTTTAAAGGCAACTTACCTGCTTCTTTAGTTAATACAGCCGCGCGAATTCATGTAGAAGTAGATTTTAAAAAATGTCCTGCAGAAAAAGGCTGGTTATTAAAAATTACTGAATAGGGGGATGATGGTGGGCGGTAGTCACCGAAACTTATTTGTATATGCTTTTTTCAAGTTGACACCCCGCTAAAGACCGCCCCTACATGTCCGTTATGAACTTTCTTTTGATGCAATGCCGCTCACAAGCAGTTGAGCGGCTTTGTATTTATCCCTCCCCCCTTTCCACAATGGAATTCACTTAGTTGTTTATGGTCATTGATAATGACAAAATAAAGTAGGTTATGCACTGATAACTTGAATTCAGGTGAGAAAATATGGAAGACTTTGCATTTTATAGTTATTTAACTGGGCTGATCGTTTTTGTATTGATATTGCCGTTGGCAATCATGCGCGTTCATAAGAACCCTTATGTTCCCCAGTTTATTATAGCTCTTGTCGTTTCTATCATCTGGATGGCTTATGTTGTCTTTACTTTAAGTCAGCCCTCTGTTTTTTTTATTGCGGATACTTTTGCTTTAGAGACCTTGCGCGATGGAGCCTGGTTGTTTTTTTTAAATGTCATTATTTCCAGGCAACTGTATGCAGGGAAATATGCTTTTTTAAGAAAATCCAAACCTGCTCTGTTACTGTTTGTCTGGCTCAGTTTTGTGTTTATTGCTGAGTTATCGTCAGAGGTTTTAGATTTTACTAACCAGTATTTGGGGCAGGACATCCGCTTATTTGCTCATTTGAGTTTTGCGGTTGTTGGGTTAATGCTAGTTGAGCAACTCTATCGTGGTGTCGATAAAGAACAGCGTTGGGCGATTAAATATATGTGTCTGGGTTTAGCTGCCATGTTTGCTTTTGATTTTATTATCTATAGCAAGTCTTTGTTATTCGGTCAGCTGGATTTTTTACTTTGGGACTCTAGAGGGGTAATTAATGCATTGTGCGCTCCCTTATTAGCCATCTCATTTAGCCGCTTACAAGATGATGCATATAAAGTAACTATCTCCCGAACCGTTGTCGTACATACGACTGTCTTGTTTGGGGCTGGCCTATATATGATTTTGATGTCTCTGGCTGGGTTTTACATCAATGAATTTGGGGGCTCCTGGGGAGGGGTCCTGCAAACATTTTTTATTTTTTTAGCCGCTATTTTTCTGTTAATTGTATTTGCATCTGGAAAAATGCGTGCCTATATTAAAGTTTATTTTAACAAGCACTTTTTTCAACATAACTATGATTACCGCGAGGAGTGGATTAACTTAAGCCGAGAAATTGCAAGCCTACAAACCTTAGATGGCTTGCCTCAGTTTGTGATTAAAACTCTGGCTGATCTGGTTGGCAGTGCGGGTGGTGGCTTATGGCTGGAAAACGGACAAGGATATTTTTACCTGGCGGATGAGCGGTCGCTGGGATTTAGCACGGATGTTGTTTTTGCCAGGAACGATAATTTCGTACAATTTTTAAACGACAAACAGTGGGTGATTGACTGTTGTGAGTTTGAAAATAACCCTGAGATGTATGATGAAGTAGATTTGTCGCAATGGAAGAAGCATAAAGGTATCTGGCTAATTATCCCTCTTTTACAACAAAACAAAGTAACTGCTTTCGTTGTTTTAACCCAGCCTTTAGTCAAACGGCAGTTAAATTATGAAGAGCATGACTTGCTTAAAACGGTAGGCATGCAATTAGCAAATGTATTGGCTTTAAGTCAAGTGACGGATGATTTGACCCGTGCCAGACAGTTTGAAGCCTATAGCCGTTTTTCTGCTTTTTTAGTTCACGATATCAAAAATCTGGTGGCTCAGGTTTCTATGATTGTCAAAAATGCTGAAAGTCATAAACGTAATCCAGAGTTTATTGATGATGCAATTGATACACTGGAAAATGTCGTTAATAAAATGGAACGGTTATTAACCCAGCTTAAAAAAGGACAGGGTAAAACTAAAAATAATTCTGTCATAATGTTACAGGATATTTTATCCGACGTGGTACTGCAACAAGCAGGGAATTTACCTGTCGTCACTATAGATAGTAGGGTAACAGATTGTGTTATTTTAGCCGATAAGGAACGCTTAACTGCCATACTGGGCCATTTGGTGCAAAATGCACAAGATGCTACGCCTGATGAGGGAGCAGTAAAAATCCAGTTAGCGAGGGAACAGGATTTTGCGCTTATTGATATTATTGATACTGGCTGTGGTATGGACGGTAAATTTATTGCTGAACGCTTGTTCAAGCCTTTTGATACGACTAAAGGTAATGCAGGAATGGGCATTGGTGTTTATGAAGCGCGTGAATATATAATAGATCAACGAGGTGAAATTTCAGTGCAAAGTGAACCAGGTACTGGTACGGTATTCAGTATTAAATATCCATTGATGACAGCATAGGTAACGAGAATGGCTGATAAAAAAGTATTACTAGTCATCGAAGATGACCCGGGTTTGCGAACGCAATTCAAATGGAGCTTCGAGGCTTATGAAGTGGTTTTTGCAGTCGATAGAGTTACTGCCATTGAGGCGTTAAGACGACATACCCCGGCAGTTGTGACGCTTGATTTGGGTTTGCCGCCTGACCCTGCAAATGCGAGTGAAGGCCTGGCTACACTCGTGGAAATTCTAGCGTTAGCTCCCCAGACCAAAGTGATTGTAGTGACGGGTAATGATGACCGGGAAATTGCCATTAAGGCCGTTGCCATGGGAGCCTACGATTTTTATCAAAAACCTGTCGATATTGATATTCTCAATATGATTGTTTCCCGAACTTTCCATCTGGTTGCCCTAGAACAGGAAAATATAAAGCTACAGCAAGCACATGAGCCGTTATCTGGGATTATTGCTGCCAGTCAGGTCATGCAAAAGTTATCCAGAACGATTGAAAAAATAGCGCCAAGCCAGATTACC
>JAUXBW010000024.1 GCA_030619185.1 Methyloprofundus sp. | reverse complement strand
TAGGCTTTGATCAAGCGCATATAATGCTGTTTTGATAATTTTAACTGCTGTCTACTCTGCGCCCTGAGGGAACGGTTGGTATATTCTTTTAACTCAGCTTCCCATTCTATAAATAAAGCTTCACTCACTTCTTCTATCGCCTGGATTTTATTATGTACAATATCGGAGCGCATAGTGCAAAAATCATATTGCTGTTTTAATAATCTGTATTTATCTTCCAGGCTACCTGCTTCAACATTAACGACTGATTTAAAACGTTCTAACGCATCTAAAAATTGAACTTTAGTTTCTTGCAAACTTTCGCTAGCTTCTTCAACACGAACCACCACAAGATCACGTTTGTGCTGACCAAAAGACTCCCGGGTTCGATAGTAAATATGCTGAAACTGGTAAGCCACAAATCGTGAGAGTAATTTAGCAGAGCGTTGTGTTAAGCCTCTTATTGATAATATAGAGTTTGATTGTGTATATTTAGACATGCTTATTGAGACGAGTGGCGAGAATGGATATTTGTTGGTAGGAAATACAATCAATCGTTAATGCTTTATGACGCACATAATCAGTAAATGAATGATCAATTATACCAAAAGCTGATAGTTGTTCCAGGGTACTGTTTTCTGCATGTTTTGTAGACTTCACCAGAATTAAGTGCTCGATGGCAAGTTGTACAGCTAGCCAGGCAGCTAGGGTATCCGAGGTAATATCCCAGTTTGCAGGAATACCTGCTGCATCTAATTCTTTCGGTATAGGTGACCAGATAACCACATTTCTCTGCATATTAGCGGAAATTGCCGAGACTTTATCCACTATCCGTAAATCAGGACATAAGCCCTGAAATAATAGAGCCATTTGCTGCATTGCGAGTATGGCCATATAGTGTGCGGTTCGGTCATCGTATTGCCACTGCTGTTGCGTTTGGCGTACCTGATCTGCAAAAACACCACCGCCCGGGACAATGACTACCTGCCCTTTGCCTGCTTGTTTAGCCAGCTGTAAAAACTGAATAAGCGTAGCACTGGATAATAAACTTCCTCCCAGTTTTAAAACCATCACGAGACTTGCAATTTTTCCAGCAGGTGTAACATGGCCGCTGCTTTATCAAAGCTTTCCTGGTATTCAGCTTCCATGACCGAATCGTTAACAATACCGCCCCCCGCCCAGAAGCGTATTGTGCTTTTTGAATGTACCAGGGTGCGTATCGTGATATTGCTATCCATATTGCCATCAAAGCCAATATAGGCAATAGAACCACAATAAATCCCCCGCCGGTGGGGCTCCAACTCTTCAATAATTTCCATGGCTCGAATTTTGGGGGCACCAGTAATCGAGCCTCCCGGAAAACAGCTGCGTAATAAATCCAGTGCATGACTGCCTACCGCTAGATGTCCAGAGATAGTGCTCACCAGATGATGTACTGTCGCATAACTTTCCACATCAAACAGTCTGGGCACTTTAACTGAACCTGGCTGACAGTTTTTACTAATGTCATTACGTAATAAATCAACAATCATAACATTTTCAGCACGGTCCTTATGGCTAGCCTGTAAATCCTTAATTTGCTGCTGATTTGCTACTGCACACTCTTTTCTCGGACGTGTGCCCTTAATCGGTTTGGTTTCTACCCTGCCAGCAGAAACTTTGATAAACCGTTCTGGAGATGAACTCAAGACCTGCACACCCGGCACATTCAAATAACCACTGAAGGGTGCCGAATTAATTTGTCGTAATTGGCAATACGCAGCCCAGGGATCCCCCTGACAACTGGCGACAAAACGCTGTGCCAGATTGACCTGATAACAGTCACCTTCTTTTAAATAATGTTTTATTTTTGTAAATGCCTGGCTATAACTATCCTTAGTCATATTAGATTGAACCGGGCTAGTCACCAGGAAATCCTCTATCAGTGCTGCTTCAGGGTATTGGCTAAACTGCTTTATCAGGTGCTGCCAGTGCTCTTGCGTATCCGCACTACCGACTAAATAACTCTGCTCTTGCTGATGATCAACCACCACCGCCCATTGATAAATGCCAACAGCCATATCCGGCGTGTGTTCTGCATCTTGTGCAATTTCAGGCAATTTTTCTATATTTCTGCCTAGATCATACGCAAAGTAGCCTATAGCACCGCCATTAAAGGGAACTTCTGCAAATGATTGCTGCAAAGGTAAGTGCTGCTTAACCAATGCAAAGGGATCTGATTCTGAAATACTTTCACTGCCCGCTTGAATAATTCGGGTTTGCTTACCCTGTGTAAGCAGAGTACAAACGGGCTGTGTCGCAAAAATATCAAAACGCCCCTGACGTTTACCTGCCGGACCGCTGTCTAAAAAAACAGCCCACTCTTGATGCGCGATGCTGGAAAATAACCGCGCACTATCCGGTAAATAGGGTAGTGAATAAAGCTGAGAGCTGGAAAAGGACATGGACACTAATTGAATAAGGCGTATTTCATTAGTAGGTTTGAGCCTTTACATTAACGTTCTATGTGTGCACAAGCTACAGAGTTGTTACTAATAGTAACATTTTGATGAGCAATTATTTTAACAAAGATTGCTTTTACAAGCATCCTCTAAGGCAACTCGCAATTAATAACCTACCCATATTGCGCAGGATTTTTGTTCGTCTTCAAGGTGTAGAGATAGGCGCATAGCCGGCTACGCAACTATTTCTACAACGCAGAAGACGGACAAAAAGACTAACAAGATGGGTGGGGTATTTGTTGCGAGTTGCCTAAGAATAAATAAGCGACCGCAACGGCTGGGGCACAATCTGCAGCGTGCATTTGGGATGGTTGTACTGGAGTACTGAATAATTCATCAAAATCCAGGTATTCTGTACCCAGACTATGTGCGATTTCCTGTACTAAAAAGCGCCCTACTCCGGCTCCGATAAGCCGGGGTTTATGAGGCTGCCTGACGCGTAGTAATTGTTTTTCACAGGCCAGTTGTATGCGGCAAAGCTGCTGTTCACGAATGGCATAAGCCAATTGCTGCCACTGCTGCCCAGAAAAATCGTCTGCATCACAGCCAATCATTCGTGCCAGGCGACGTGCACTTGCCTGTACTGTTTTAGCTTGACTATCAGCGGTATCGGCCTGGTCGTGTATTTCATTGAGTTCATGCGTCAGGCGGTAGACATCTGCCATCGTTGCAAAATATTCACTCATCACACCCACCTCCCTTTCGGCAAAATAAACGGATTGTGCAACGGCCATCACTGCAGTTCTAATGATACCCGTATACACTAATTCACTTGAACCCAGGCGCTGAAAGTCAGTGTAGCCTATTACATCAGCCTGATTATTCTGTAATAATAAAATATCCGTTGTCGTGCTACCGACATCAACAAATAACCCCTGTTCAAGTTGCTGAGCCACATAGGTAGCACTTGCTAACCAGTTAGCTGAGGCAATATCATCAATATATTGAGCGCTAACTTCTGCGACTGTTATAAAACCGGAGCGGCCAGCATAAACCAGCAGTGCTTGCTGCCCTAACACTTGCTGAGTCACGCGAATAATCTCAACAACACCCTCGGCTCTAGCTGCAAACAAATCAACCAGTTCACCACTCATTGTAATCACATGCCGGGTTTGTTGCGGTGTTTTTGCTAAAATAATTTGTAGCGCATGTTCTAGCTTGTCTAGTCCTTGCCACAGCGGGCATGGTTCTTGGCACACCATGATTATGTCACCATTAGAATTGAGCAAAGCCGCTTTTAAATGCGCACCTCCTATATCCCAGCCCACTATACTTCTATCTACAGGTTTAGCTTGCATTCGTTAATCCCTGCCTGATGTCTACAGTCACTTGCTGATCTCTGGTTTTGTTTATTAGCGGCACCTGCTCCGGTAGTTTTAGCACCAGTTCTGCTATATTTACCCCCAAAGCTGCTTTAATACCCGCATAAGAGGTGGTTAAGCGTGGATTTATTTCTAAAATCAGGTTTTCACCTGTTTCCGTTTCTATAAAATCTATGCCTACATAACCAAATAGTTGTGGTATTGCTTCCGCCACAGCCTGACAAAGTGCCTGGTATTTTTCTGCATGATTGTTTTGTATATTTACCTTGCAGGCAGTTAATACAAATTGTTGTTGCTCGATTTCGGTATGCTGCTGATTACAACAGATATAATAGGCGTTTCCCTGATAAAACAGACACGATAAACTAAGCGATCTGCCTTTGATGAAAGGCTGAATAATGTATGTTTTTGCAACGGCCAGTTGAGCTAACAGGCGTGCTCCATCTTGCCCGCGAGCAATTAAAAAAACCTGATCACAACCCACCGAATCATTCACTTTGATAACCCAGCCAGCGAACTCATCCATTGCCGTGAAATCATACAAACGACTCGGAACGCTGGCTATGCCAGCCTGTTGCAATAACTTACTGGTGCCTAATTTATCCTGACATATTGCGACGGCTTGCTGTGCAGAGGTAAACAAATATTTACTCTGTTCGCTAAAAAACTGACACCACTGGGCTAAAATACCGTCTGTTTCTGGCGCAATCAACCAGACGGCATCATAATCAGACTGCCTGGCAGATAAAAATGTCTGCAAGTCCACTGTCTGAGTAATCTGCACATATTGCATACCTATCCCAAGGGCTGCATCGTTTAGCGCAAGCCGCTCATCCTGTAAAACCAGTAATTCCAAATCTGCTATGATGCCCAAATCATCCAATAGCGCATTGCGCATTAAATACCCTTCCTGCAATAATGACTGGGGCAAAGCCTGCTTAATAAAACCACCCCCGGTAATAAATTCAAAAACCAGTAAACGCATGATGCAAATTATTCCTGTCATTGATATAAAAGCGGGACAAGTCGTACTCGCGCTACAAGGCCAACGCCACAGCTATTCCTCACTTGCAACACCGTTATGCCATTCCAGTCAGCCAATTGATGTCATTAATGCCTACTTAAGCATTTATAGCTTTACGCATTTCTATATTGCTGACCTTGATGCCATAATGAAAACAGGCAGTAACCATGGCTTGATTAATTCTATTTTTAGCCGTTTTCCCTGCTTAACATTTGTGGTTGATTGCGGCTCTGTTAACCCGGGGTACACGTCTAATCAGGCAAAACAATTGACCCCGGTTATTGGCACCGAATCAATCAAGGCACATGAATTAGCGGATTTAAAACAAAAATTTATACTTTCGCTGGATTTTTTGACAGAACACCAGAAAATGGGTGAAACCAGGCTATTTAACTCACCAGAACTATGGCCTAAACAACTGATTATAATGACCCTGGGACTAGTTGGAAACAATAGCGGACCAGATTTGAAAAAACTGAGACATTATCATGACAATTATCCGCAACATGACTTTATGGCTGCCGGGGGTATTCGCCATACACAAGATTTGATGCGACTCCAACAGATAGGCATTGAAACAGCCCTGGTTGCCAGCGCATTACATAACGGCAGCTTGACCGGGCCGGAGATACAAAAGCTGCAAAGTTAATACCCAACCCTATAAATAACCGATAATATAATTTAATAATCAGAATTTTATAATCTTGGGGAGTAGGCTTTAGCCTACACAATGTTGAACCATATATTGCTCTACTCTTAATAAATCCTCTTCCGTGTCAACACCTGCTTCTGGTACTTTTTCAACGGTGGCTACACGTATTTTTTCACCTTGCCAAAGAATTCTTAATTGTTCGAGCATCTCAACTTTTTCCAGCACCGAAGTCTCCCACTGTACATAGCGCTGCAGAAAGTTCACTCGATAAGCGTACATGCCAATATGTCTAAAATAGGTAGCAGAGCAGGCAGAAATATTTTCCCGCATAAACTCCTCCCGATTCCAGGGAATAGCGGCACGACTAAAATATAAGGCATAACCCTGATGATCCAGCACCACTTTAACCGCATTAGGATTAAAAACTTCTTCAACAGAATGTATTTCAGCTGCTAAAGTCGCAATACCTGCAATTGTCTGAGTTGCAAGAGAGTTAGCTGTCAAAGCAATATACTCAGAGGGAATAAGCGGTTCATCCCCCTGTAAATTAACAATAATATCCGCTTGACTCCACTGATAAATCTTTGCAACTTCAGCTAATCGCTCCGTACCACTTTCATGGCTAGGGCTGGTCATCACAGCATCAAAGCCATAATTGTTAACAGTATCCAGTATCCTTTTATCGTCGGTTGCGACAACAATTTGTTCGGCTCCCGCTTCTTTAGCCCGATCACAAACATGCAGTATCATTGGCTTTCCCGCGATATTTAACAGTGGCTTGCCTGGTAATCTTGAAGAGCCATATCTGGCAGGAATCACAACCTTAAACTCGTGGCTCATTTTATTTGGGCAATATCTTCACTGCTTAAGACTCTCGCTTCATCTTCTAACATAACAGGAATATCATCACGCACCGGAAAAGCCAGACGATCCGCTTTACAAATAAGCTCCTGTGCCTGCTTATCGTATATTAGCGGGCTTTTACAAATTGGGCAGGCCAGTATTTCTAATAATTTATTATCCATTACACTCTCATCGTATTTTATTAATGGGTTATTTTACTCTAAATTGTTCAATTTATATGAAACTCTTCACAAATATTTTATTATTATTAGCACTCTTATCTATTGAGTGCTAAAATCTATTCATGTTTAATTATTGGAGTCATACATGCCTAATTCATTAGCCTTACCTATTACCTTAACAAGCAAGAACTTTGATTCTTATCTAAATGTGGTGGGTCAAACTAATAAATTAAATGCCGAAGAAGAACGTGCACTTGCCATCCTCTATAGAGATCATGAAGATCTTGAGGCAGCGAAACAACTTGTTATGGCAAATTTACGCTTTGTTGCCCATGTAGCACGTGGATATAATGGCTATGGATTACCTATGAACGACATTGTTCAAGAAGGTAATATAGGTCTTATGAAAGCAGTTAAACGTTTTGACCCTGAAGTTGGTGTGCGCCTGGTTTCTTTTGCTGTGCACTGGATTCGAGCTGAAATTCATGAATATGTCATCAAAAACTGGCGTATTGTTAAAGTTGCCACTACCAAGTCGCAACGAAAAATCTTCTTCAACTTAAGAAAATCAAAAAAACAGTTAGGCTGGTTATCTAAAGACGAAGCGGAGGCCATTGCTCATAATCTGAACGTCGACATTAAAACGGTTTATGAAATGGAAACACGCCTCGACGGCAAGGATATGGCTTTTGACCTGCCTGAATCCGATGCTAACGAAGACTCATTTAGTGCGCCAGTTTCTTATTTGCAACAGCATAATGCCGACCCTGCGTTATTACTGGAAAATAACGACTGGCAAGAGCACAAAAAGAAACTGTTAACTAATGCCTTACAAGGTCTGGATGAACGTAGTCAGGATATCGTTGCTAGCCGCTGGCTGACTGAGAAAAAGTTAACCTTGCATGAACTGGCAAAGCGCTACAATGTATCTGCTGAGCGCATTAGACAACTGGAAAAAAATGCCATGACGAAATTAAAGGGTGCCGTCAGTATTGCCGCCTAATTTTTAGGGATCTGGCAATAAATAACCGTTCGGTTTAGTCTTTATAAACAAAAAAGCCCCTGTTTGTCATAACAAGCAGGGGCTTTTTTATGCATATGCTTCGCGCCATCACTGGCTTGTGGAAATATTTCCAGCTCCCTTAGGAGCGAGGATTTAATAATACCCGAAAGTATAGCGCAGGATTTTGGCTTCACAGTCGTGCAAGGAAAACAGGCGCATAGCAGGCTACGCAACTGTTTTTTCTAGTGCGACTGTGAGGTCAAAAGACAAGCTAGACTCGGGTATTATTGAATTCCCGTTCCTTAGCTCAGCAGATTTAGAATCGCCTGCGCTTCAAGTTTTTGCGCATCATCGCCATGTTCAACTACCTCCTGGGCAATCGTTCTTGCTGCATCTAAATCACCCATATCAATATAGGCCTTGGCCAGATCTATTTTAGTTTCAGATTTATCCTTGTCCGTTAAGTCTGAAACCTCCGTCTCTTTTTTAACTGAATTACTTGCTACGCCAGCTGCCGCAGAAACCTCATCAAAGTCAAAATTAAAATCAAAATCATTATTATCAGCAAGACTTCCTGCTTTAGGCTCTTTTATCTTAGCTAAAGAGGCATCAATATCATCGCTATTAAAGTCAAATGTTTCCAGACTCTGGATTGCCTTCGCCCCCCTCTTATCCGCTTCAATCGCTTCAAACTGACTCAAATCAAAATCAACACTTTCAATATCAGGACTATTTTTTGAATTAACCGGCCTATCTATACCCGCTGATTTAAAAACATCACTACCCGGCTTTGACATAGCGTCGGTAATAGATTGAACATCATCCGGGCTAGTGCTAGTCGAAGCATTTAAATACTCATCTGCAGGCACATCCGTCGCTTCAAATGTTGCTTCTGTCTGGGCTGCAGAAAACAAAGCAGACTTCGGTATAATTTCTCTCCCCATAGCAGAAACCTTAGACCAGAAATTAATGTCCTTTTGTTTTCCGCTCTTGACTAATTCATGCGCATAGCTCTCAAAATCCACTACATTTTTACTGGCGTAAAAAACGTCCAGAAGTTTCAGTTTATAGTCATCTTTTTCTGGGGACTCCTCTATCGCATGGCGCATCAACTCTTCAGCTTGCTGATAACGACCATAGGCCAGATAAACATCTGCTTCCGAACTAGGGTCAACTTCAGCAGTATCTGTTTCAAAAACGTCAAAATCTGCAGGCGTAAACTCACTTAAAAAAGAACTTTCCCCCACTGCACCAACATCGTATGTGGCATTATTATCTAGGACAGGAACAGTTATTTTTTCCTGTGTATCTGTACTAGCCGGCTCATTCATAGTAGCGAACATGCTAATATCATCAATCTCTTTTTCTGTTTTACGCTTGCGCCCAAATAGCCAGGCGAATCCAAGTAAACCTAAAGCTCCAACACCTAAGTAGTAGTAACTAAGCCCCGATTTTTTCTCATTCGTTTTTTCATCGACCGCAGTCCGCTCTTCTTTTATAACAGGCAGAACTTTAGCTTGCTGTTGTTGTGTCTCCTGCTTGGCTTGTGCGACAGGTGCTATTGCGCTCCCAGGCTCATCAGGCACAAGCTGAGGTTTTGTCTGGTCAGTTAGTTCAGCAGTAACGGGCACATTATCCTGACTAAGCACCGGTAGTGTTTTTGTTTCTCCCGCATGCGTATCTTGTAATGCGGCAAGTTGCTGGTCTTTTATGGCCATCATTTCTTGCATGATAGCAAATTGTTTTTCAAGATTTGCCAGCCTTTCCTGTAACTGCTGGTTTTCTGTCACTAAACTTTGTGCCTCGGTGGCATTCGCTGTTAAAGCTGCCGACGGGGTAATTGCCTCATCACTAGGCGGCACAAGTGTTAACTTGCTGTTGCTATCTTGAACTTCGTTACGTGGTTCATCAGTTGCTTCAGTGACCATCAAAGGCTCGTCAACCGTCTTACCTTCCCAGATTGCCATCTGCCTGGAAAATTGGGCTTTGGCCTGCTTTTTAGATACCTTAACAATTTCGGTTTTTTCAGGAATTCGTAAGCTCTTCCCCTGCATTAATGCATTCACATTTTTTTTGTAAAATGCACCTGGATTTGCTTTATACAAAGCCATCATCATTTGCTCTACCGCAACGTCACCATGCGTGTTTGCTTTTTCAGCGACTTTCCATAAGGTATCAGCTCGGGTGGTTGGCCCATATTCACCCTTTACAGCCAGGCTATTGAATTTATTTTGCCTTACAGGAACCGCAGTGCTGCTACGCCTCAGCTTTTTTTTTGGTTTTACTGCGGTGGCGATCGGTGTAGTCGTTACTTGTGGTCGATAAACAACAGGAGGATCAACTAAAACAGTAAATTCTTTATAAAGTTCACCATTAGGCCAACTTACTTCAACTAAAAAATCCAGAATAGGCTCTTGCAAGGGCTGGTCAGATGTCATTTTAATCACGACCTGACCATTAGACTTTGTAATAGGTTTAAACTTTACTTTTGATATAAAGTAATTCCAGGAGATACCCAGTTTATCAAATTGACTGGGTGTAGCCAGGTTCACCTGAATATCATCAATATGCTCACCCGCACTTAGCGATAAAGATATTTCAGCATGCAGTTTTTGATTTAAAGCTGAGTACAGCTTTATATTACCAATACCTAAGGAATGCGCTGCCATAGGTGCCATTAATGACACAGTCACGATGGTTTTAGTCAGTTTATGCACAACACCCTCCTACCCACGATTTTCCCACGAAAACTTCCCTAAATTCAGTCAACATTAATTAATAATTTTAGACCTAGATGTAATTTTTTACTAGTTCTTCAGCAATTTGCACACTGTTTAAAGCGGCTCCTTTACGCACATTATCCGCTACAACCCACAAGTCAATCCCTTTGGCATGTGAAATATCTTCTCTAATACGCCCAACAAACACATCATCATTACCCGATGATTCGGTAACGGCAGTTGGATAGCCACCATCAACCCGCTCATCCATTACTGTAATACCAGGTGTTGCAGATAAAATCTCACGTACTTTTTCAACGCTGATTTTATCCCGTGTTTCTATATGAATTGCCTCGGAATGACCATAAAAAACAGGAACACGTACAGCTGTGGGATTCACCTGAATGCTATTATCACCCATAATTTTTTTAGTTTCCCATATCATTTTCATTTCTTCTTTGGTATAGCCATTATCCATAAAAACATCAATTTGCGGCAGTACATTAAAGGCAATTTGCTTAGGATAAACTTTAGTCTGAATCGGTTTACCATTTAACAATTGTGTTGTCTGACTAACCACTTCTTCAATCGCTTCCTTACCTGAGCCTGAAACCGCCTGGTAAGTACAAACATTAATACGCTCTATGCCAACTGCATCATATATTGGCTTCAGCGCAACCAGCATTTGAATCGTTGAACAATTAGGATTAGCAATAATACCACGCACCGTATGTCCGGCAATACTTTCCGGGTTTACCTCAGGAATAACCAGCGGAATATCATCGTCATAACGAAATTGTGAGGTATTATCAATCACCACACAACCCGCTGCTGCAGCAATGGGGGCATATTTTTCCGAGAGCGAGGCACCTGCTGAAAATAGGCCGATATCAGCTTTAGAAAAGTCAAATTCAGCGAGGTTCTGCACACTTAACGTTGCACCATTGAAAGGAATCCGTTTTCCCGCCGAACGCTCACTGGCTAGAGCATACACATTATCTACTGGAAATTTTCGCTGCTCCAGGATTGCAATCATTGCTTCTCCAACAGCACCCGTCGCACCAACGACTGCGACATTATATTTTTTACTCATGACTTATACCTGTTTGTAAAACTTAGTTAATCTTTATATCTTTTGTCTAGCCTAAGTAGGTTATTTAGAAAGCTCAGCAACTTGTTTTTCTAATTTCTTCAAGCGTGTCCACACTTCACTCAAACGTTGAAAAATAGCTATATTTTTTGTATATTTTTTAAAGGGTTGCGCCGGACCATAGGCGTAAATACCCGATTCCTTAATGCTACTATGTACTCCAGCTCTGTGTAGCAGCATAGTGTCATCAGGAATATGCACATGATCCAGAACTCCAGTCTGTCCCGAAGCAATCACCCGTTTGCCAAAATGGCTTGATCCTGCAATCCCAGTTTGAGCCACCAGGATACAATCTTCCTCAATAATCACGTTATGTGCTAAATGGCATTGCGCATCAATAATACTGCCATCATGAATCTTGGTTTCAGTATAAGTTGCCCGGTCTATCGTGGTAACAGAACCAATCACAACCTTATTACCAATAACAACACGCCCTGTTTGTGGAATACGGTGATGATGGAAATGCTCATCTTGAGCAAAACCCTGGCCATCACTACCGATAACACAGCCAGCTTTTAAAATGCAATCATCACCAATATGGCAATCATAAGCCACTACACAACTCGGATAGATAACGGTTCGAGCGCCAATGACTACATCAAATTCAATGACTGTATTGGCCATAATAACAACGGCCGCACCTAACTTAACATTAGCTCCAATCACTACTCCGGGGCCTATAACAGCATCATCGGGCACTAGAACAGACTCATGTATAACGGCCGTCGCATGTCTTTGCCCCCACTCGGAAGTGTATACATCTCTATCTGTATATTTTTGCCGCAGATAGGCCATGGCCATGCGTACATTGGGAGCTACTAAAATAGCTATATCGGCTTGCTGTATTTGCTGACTTATCGCTTGCGTGGTAACCACCGCAGCAACACCCGACTTCAGAACAGCAGGTAAATATTTTTCATGCTCAACAAAAACCAGATCACCTTGCCCAGCTGACTCTGCGGGCACTATTCCCGTTACTCGATTATCTGCGCCCGAATGGTCTATAATCAGCCCTTGCGACTTAAAGTCTTGATAAATTTCTGAACTTAAAATATCCACTGCATCTCCTATGCACTATCCTGAAAAACCAGCTTAAGGAACGTGCACGACACACTTCGACAACTTGCTTGTATTTATGCTCGTCTTCTGCGTTGTAGAAAGAG
>JAUXBW010000050.1 GCA_030619185.1 Methyloprofundus sp. | reverse complement strand
ATACGCGCTTTAAGCATGGATGCTGTTCAAAAAGCAAAATCAGGTCATCCTGGTGCACCTATGGGCATGGCGGATATCGCCGAAGTATTGTGGAATGACCACTTAAAACATAACCCAACGAACCCTAAATGGGCTGATCGTGACCGTTTTGTTTTATCTAATGGTCACGGGTCAATGTTAATTTATTCATTATTGCATTTGACAGGTTACGACCTGGCTATGGATCAATTAAAGTCATTCCGTCAACTACATTCACAATGTGCGGGTCACCCTGAATATGGCTATGCACCTGGTATTGAAACAACAACAGGTCCTCTAGGTCAAGGCATCACAAATGGTGTTGGTTTCGCAATGGCTGAAAAGCTAATGGCAGACCAATTCAATAAGCCAGGGCATGACATCGTAGACCATAATACTTATGTATTTTTAGGTGATGGTTGTTTGATGGAAGGTGTTTCTCATGAAGCTTGTTCTTTAGCGGGTACATGGGGTCTAGGTAAATTAATCGCATTCTGGGATGATAATAACATCTCAATTGATGGTCATATTGATGCCTGGTATACAGATGATACTGTTAAGCGTTTTGAAGCTTATCAGTGGCATGTTATTTCTGTAGACGGTCATGATGCGGATGCAATCAATGCAGCGATAGCAGAAGCTAAAAAAGTAACTGATAAGCCTTCTTTAATTTGTTGTAAAACAATTATCGGCTTTGGTTCACCTAACAAAAGCGGTAGCCATGACTGTCATGGCGCGGCATTGGGTGACGAAGAAGTTGCACTAACGCGTAAAGAGTTAGGATGGGAGCCTGCTCCATTCGAAATTCCTGCTGAAGTCTATGCGGGTTGGGATGGCAAAGAAAAAGGTTCGGCAGCAGAAAAAAGCTGGGATGAGAAATTTGCAGCTTATGCGAAAGACTTCCCTGAATTAGCAGCAGAGTTTACACGTCGTATGGCGGGTGACTTACCAGCTAACTGGAAAGCAGCAACGGATGCAATGATTGCTGAAACTAACGAAGCTGCAGCTAAATTAGCATCTCGTCAGGCATCACAAAAAACAATTGCAGCTTTAGCACCTGTACTACCTGAATTCTTGGGTGGTTCTGCGGATTTAACAGGTTCTAACTTAACCAGTTGTGACAGTTTCACACACGTTGATGGCAAAAAACCAGGTAACTACATCTCTTATGGTGTTCGTGAATTTGGTATGTATGCAATCATGAATGGTATGTCCTTACACGGTGGGTTAATTCCATTCGGTGGCACATTCCATATGTTCTCTGATTATGCAAAAAGTGCCTTCCGCATGGCTGCATTAATGAAGATTCGCACCATTGCCGTATTAACTCATGACTCTATCGGTCAGGGTGAAGATGGCCCAACGCATCAGCCAATTGAAAATACATCGGCAATGCGTTTGATCCCAAATATGGATGTTTGGCGTCCTGGAGATTCAACTGAAGTGGCGGTTGCATGGACTGCCGCTGTTGAGCGTATGGACGGGCCTTCTAGCTTGGTATTCAGTCGTCAAGGCATGCCTGGACGTAAGCACGATACAGCTGATTTTGACGGCATTCGTAAAGGTGCATATATTTTATCAGCAGCAAAAGGTGATGCAGCTGCTATTATCATTGCAACAGGTTCTGAACTGGATCTAGCCATGAAAGCCCAGGAGGCATTAGCTGCTGATGGCGTTAATGTTAGCGTTGTTTCTATGCCTTCTACTAATGTTTTTGATCGTCAGGATCAAGCATACAAAGATAGCGTATTGACTCCAGGTGTGAAACGCATTGCTGTTGAAGCAGGTGTGACAGACTTTTGGCGTAAATATGTAGGCTTAGAAGGTGGTGTAGTTGGTATTGACACTTTTGGTGAATCTGCACCAGGTGGTGTATTGATGGAACACTTCGGCTTCACAGTTGATAACGTTGTTAAGACTGTTAAAGAAGTATTGTAGTCTAAGGTACAGTTAGGAGGATCATAGGTCCTCGTTTACGAATAACCACTGATTCGTTATACTGAGTCAGTGGTTTAGTCCGTTTCTTACGACATATAGGTGAATTGCGTGAAAAAAAATAATGTACAAAAAGGCATATTTGCTGCCTTATTACTTGCAAGTCCTTTCGTGACGGCAGGTACTCAATATCCGGCATCTGATTTTCAACCCAAAGTTGTTTATCAGGATAAAGATTATCAGCATGAAGGATCTCAATCTTCAAGTTCAAGTGCTAGCGCATCTTCGGGTGAAAAAGCAGCGGCCGATGCTAATTATCCTGCAGCGACTTTTCAGCCCAAAGTTGTATATCAAGACAAAGATTACAAGCATAATAGCGGTGCAGCATCAAGTAAGTCGATTCCTTTAGCAATGTGGGAAGAAAAAATTGATGCAGCTATTGAAGAGAAGTATGCTGATGCTGATGGTGAAGGGTCTTCAATGAACCCCTTATTCGCAGTACTAGTATTAGCGGTAGCTGGCTTTCTCTTCCTTAAGAATTCTAAAGGGACTGCTGCGAAGCCTAAAGCAAGCGTCAGAGCAAGACGCTCGGTAGCTCCTGCAGCCAACTTTCGTAATGCCGAAGGGGTAAGCGGTGTTGCTAAATATTTACAGAACAAAATACCTAAGCTTTCTGGGGTTGATAAATACTTACAAGCAAATCAATCTGCTCCAAAGTCTGGCGTTGCAAAATATGTTGCTAAAAAAGTTGTAGCAGCTAAACAGGCAGCCTCTGAGAAAACGACTGGCGTAGAAAAATACGTACGTAATAAAGGGTAACTAAATGGGTTTTTTATCGGGTATTTTTTCCAGCAAACAAACTAGTCAGGATATCTATCGTGAAGATGTGCCTGTAGACTCTTTAGGTGAAAGCCTAACGGGAGTCGCCAAATATATTCATGAGCAAAGTGATAAGCCTGTTGAAATAAGTCGCTATACAAAGAAGTTAAGTAGTGTTGGTGAGTATATACAAACTCGTAATGCTACAGCAATAGATCTGACAGATGTTGAGAAGGATGCGATAAATGCCCGTGTTAAAGCAACCATAGAACTAAGAAAAACAGAGGAGAGCTTGATGAGTGCTGAAAATGAAAAACTAAGTGGTGTAGCTAGATATGTTGAAAGCCAGGAGCAGGCTATTATAGCGGCTCAGGAAGAAGAGCTAGTTGAGACAGGTGTGGCAAAATACTTAGCAAATATTATCGAAACCAAACCTGTTACAACAGGCGTTGCAAAATATTTGAAGAACCGTGTCGACGCAACAGTCAGTAGTGTTGATAGGTATGTGATTCAAAAATCACTTGCGGACAAAAATAAGCCAGAGATTTGCATTGTTGAACCTAGTGGCGTTGATAAATATTTAGAGAATAGACCTACATTGTTGACTAGTAGTGTTGCAAAATATATTGCTAAGCAAGGTGTTGCAGCAAGACAGGCAGCTAATTTAACAGCGGCATAAAAAATATTTCAGCTGTGAAGTATTTTTCAATGTATTAAGAGAGATGGAAACAAATAATCATCCAGTATTGCGGGTCTTTTTATCCGTTTTTAGCGATGTAGCAACAGTTACGTAGCTTGCTATGTGCCAGCTGCTACACCACTAAAGACAAACAAAAATCCTACCCAATACCGGACGGTTATTTATTTCTAGCTCCCTAATTTCTTTCGGCTTTTTAGCCGAAAGTAATGATAAGTCTAGGGTATTCAAAATACACCTTATTTAAATCTGTTTTCCTTAATTTTAGTGTAAATTAAGGAAAACAGATTTTATCTTTCTGAAACTCACTAATTGATTGATTGTATAGTTTAATAGACAGTTAATATTTTCAGACCTTATCAATACTATCCGGCACGTTGGTTGAATGTGCTGACTTTTTTAAATTTAATATAAAAGGTATCTAACTATGGCTAATTTTTTAGACCAACTTAAAGCAGTAACAGTAGCAGTTTCTGACACGGGCGATATTGGCGCAATTGAAAAATTTACACCAAGAGATGCAACGACTAATCCTTCGTTGATCACCGCAGCAGCGCAAATGCCGCAATACCAATCTATTGTTGATGATACATTAAAAGGCGCACGTGACACAGTAGGCGCGTCTGCTGCAGCACCTGAGGTTGTTGGTCTGGCTTTTGACCGTTTAGCCGTATCATTCGGTTTAAAAATTCTTGAAATCGTACCAGGCCGTGTTTCTACAGAAGTTGATGCACGTTTATCTTATGATACTGACGCAACGATTGCTAAAGGACGTGACTTAATCGCTCAATATGAAGCTGCAGGTGTAGATCGTAAGCGTATATTGATTAAAGTTGCAGCGACATGGGAAGGAATTCAGGCAGCTAAAGTTCTTGAACAAGAAGGTATTCACACTAACTTGACTTTAGTATTTGGCAAGCATCAAGCCATTGCCTGTGCTGAAAACGGTATTACTCTGATTTCTCCTTTTGTCGGACGTATTTTAGACTGGTATAAAAAAGACACAGGTCGTGATGCTTATGAGCCAGCTGAAGATCCAGGTGTTGTATCCGTCACTGAAATTTTCAATTACTACAAAAAATTTGGTTTTAAAACTGAAGTTATGGGTGCCAGCTTCCGTAACATCGGTGAAATTACTGAATTAGCAGGATGTGATTTACTTACAATTTCTCCTGCACTATTAGATGAATTACAATCAACAGAAGGTAATCTGCCTATTAAGCTAGATGCTGCTAAAGCACAATCTATGGATATAGCTGAAATTAATGTTGATAAAGCAACATTTGATAAAATGCATACTGAGAACCGCATGGCAAATGAAAAGCTAGAAGAAGGTATCAAAGGCTTTGAAAAAGCATTGGTAGTATTAGAAGAGTTATTAGCAGGTCGTCTTGCTGAAATAGAAGCGTAATACGCTTGTTAAGGAAAAGGCCTACTTTGTAGGCCTTTTTTTGCGTGAAATAAATATTATAGTAAATATACTTTAACGGTCACCGTTGTGGTTTTCGCCGATAGTTGCGTGACCTAAATAGGGTTTGTTTACTGAGCGGGGCAAGTAGGCTTTAGCCTACACAATGCTACTTTAGTTGAGCTAAACCCTGCTCTCCACTGATATAGTGTTATTTAACCCGCATTCCGGCGTGCGCACCATCATCCGGGTGCAATATCCATAAATCTTCACCACCAGGCCCTGCAGCAAGGACCATGCCTTCAGACAGCCCAAACTTCATTTTACGTGGTTTTAAATTAGCGACTACCACCGTTAATTTACCTTCCAGGTCTTCTGGCTTGTAAGCCGATTTAATGCCCGCAAGGATATTGCGTGTTTCATCGCCAATATCGACCGTTAATTGCAATAATTTATCTGCGCCTTTTACATGCTCCGCTTTAATGATTTTTGCAATGCGTAAGTCAATTTTAGCGAAGTCATCAAACTCAATTTCATCGGCGATAGGATCAAACTTTCTGCTCACAGGCGCGACTATTTTTTCCAGATTTTCTTTGGAGTCTTCTACAATAGCAGCTATTTTAGTTTCGTCTACGCGCGTCATCAGGGCTTTAAATGGCTTAATTTCATGGCTAAGTAAAGGCTTTGCCGAACCTGGCCAAGTTTGCTCAGTAATATTCAGGAAATCTTCACTTTCTGTCGCCAATATCGGTAATACCGGCTTTAAATAGGCAACTAATAAGCGAAACAGATTAATACCCATAGAGCATATATCGTGTAATTCTTGGTCTTTACCCTCTTCTTTGGCAAGCAACCAAGGCTTTTTCTCATCAATGTATTGATTCGCCTTATCCGCGAGTGCCATAATTTCGCGCATGGCCTTGCCGTATTCGCGAGACTCATATAAAGCAGCAATCTCTTCACTTGCTAGAGTGAATTGCTGGAACAACTCAGGCTCTGAGCAATGTGCAGATAATTGGCCTGCAAAGCGTTTTTTAATAAAACCACTACAGCGGCTGGCAATATTAACCACTTTCCCCACTAAGTCAGAATTGACTCGCTGAGTGAAATCTTCAAAACTCAAGTCTATATCATCAATGCCCGCACTGAGTTTGGCAGCAAAGTAATAACGCAGGTATTCCGGGTTTAAATGATCCAGATAAGTACGTGCTTTAATAAAAGTACCACGCGATTTGGACATTTTTTCGCCATTGACGGTTAAGAATCCATGCGCAAAAACTGCACTGGGTGTTCTAAAACCCGCGCCATTTAACATGGCAGGCCAGAATAAAGCATGGAAGTAAATAATGTCCTTACCGATAAAATGATACAGTTCGGTACTGCTATCTTTGGCCCAGAATTCATCAAAATCAAGATTCTGTTGGGTACACAGGTTTTTAAAGCTCGCCATATACCCGATAGGTGCATCTAGCCAGACATAAAAATATTTACCCGGCGCATCGGGAATCTCAAATCCGAAATAGGGTGCATCACGGGAAATATCCCATTCTTGCAGACCGTCTTCCAGCCATTCAGCTAATTTATTACTGACTTCACTTTGCAAATGGCCATCAGTTGTGGTCCATGTTTTAAGCATGTCATTAAAATCAGCAAGCTTGAAAAAGTAGTGTAAGGAGTCTTTTTCTATGGGCTTTTCGCCTGATACAGTAGAAACAGCATTTTTTAATTCTGTAGTAGAGTAGGTGGCACCACAGGCCTCGCAGTTATCACCATATTGGTCTTTGGTATTACATTTTGGGCAGTCGCCTTTAATAAAGCGATCAGGTAGAAACATTTCCTTTACTGGATCGTAGGCCTGAGTAATGCTGCGCGAAGTAATGTGCCCATCATCTCTCAGCCGCTCATAAATCAGGCTGGAAAATTGTTTATTTTCTGCTGAATGCGTACTGTGGTAATTATCAAATTGAATGCCAAATTCAGTAAAATCGGCTAAGTGTTCTTTACCCACTTGGGCAATTAATTCTTCAGGCTTAATTCCCTCACGGTCAGCTTTTAGCATAATGGGTGTGCCATGCGTATCGTCGGCACAAACAAAATAGCATTGATTACCCCGTTGCTTCTGGAAGCGAGACCAGATGTCTGTTTGTATGTATTCGACTAAATGGCCTAAATGAATAGGGCCATTAGCATAGGGAAGAGCACTAGTGATCAGGATTTTTCTATCTGACATAAAGGTGAGAGGGTAAATGAAAAATTAGGGCTAAAATAATCAGTTATTATGGCATAAAATAACGGTTTAATTTGACAGAATAGAGTTGATTTGTCAGGAAACTAGAATACTTAACAATAACCCAGTAAAATACTTGGTTATTGGTTTGTTTTATATCTAATGACTACGGAATTATTTGTATGCCCCTTATAGAAAAAATTGAGATAGAAAATCAGTTAAAGAACATTATAGATCCAAATGTAGAAACGGATTTAGTGAGTGCGCGTTCAGTCAAATCAATTGATGTTGAAGCTGGGCATGTTGTTGTAAATATAGAACTGGGTTATCCGGCTAAAAGTTTTATTGAGGGTTTTAAACAACAAATTACCGCTAAACTGGCTGAATTAGAAGGCGTTAGTTCAGTTGATGTGAATATTAGCGTTAATATTGTCGCGCATGGGGTGCAAAACTCACTGAAGCCAATCGAAAATATCAAAAATATTATTGCTGTGGCATCGGGTAAAGGAGGGGTAGGGAAATCAACCACCTCAGTTAACCTGGCTTTGGCTTTGGTAGCGGAAGGAGCCACTGTAGGTATTCTGGATGCCGATATTTATGGTCCCAGTATTCCTACGATGCTGGGTTTGTCGGGGTATCCCGAAAGCCAGGACAATAAGACCATGATGCCTAAAGTATCTTACGGCATCCAGACTATCTCCATTGGTTATTTAATAGAGCCTGATCAGCCTATGATCTGGCGTGGCCCGATGGTCACAAATGCCTTGCAGCAGTTATTAAACGATACTAACTGGTCGAATGTGGACTACCTGATAGTTGACCTGCCTCCGGGAACAGGAGATATTCAGCTAACTTTATCGCAGCAAATTCCAGTGAGTGGCGCGGTTATTGTTACCACACCTCAAGATATTGCATTAATTGATGCACAGCGGGGTTTAGGTATGTTTGAAAAAGTGAACGTGCCGGTCCTGGGTGTGGTAGAAAATATGAGCATGCATATCTGTAGCGAATGTGGTCATGAAGAAGCGATCTTTGGATCAGGCGGTGGGGTGGCAATGGCTGAGAAAAACAATATTGAGCTGTTAGGCTCTTTACCCCTGGATATACATATACGTCAGTTTGCCGATTGCGGAAGGCCAACTGTGGTATCAGATCCTGAAGGACGACCCACTGAAATCTATAAAGAAATTGCGCGTAAAATGTCCGCCAAATTGGCGTTAAAGAGTAAGGATTACAGTAGTAAATTTCCTAATATTGTGGTGCAGGATACCTAATAGCGGGTAGGTCGGGTTAGATTTTTGAACTTATCGAAAAAACGTAACCCGACATTTTAACCAGAGGTTTATCAGGATGCTGCAATTCCGGCTATATTGTAACCACAGTCTACATAAGTGATTTCACCTGTGACACCGGAGGCCAAATCGGAGCATAGAAAAGCGGCTACATTACCGACTTCTCCAATAGTGACATTTTTCTTCAGAGGAGCAGTGTCAGCGGCCTTGCTGAGCATAGACTTGAAGTTGTTAATGCCTGCAGATGCCAGTGTTTTAATTGGGCCAGCAGAAACTGCATTGACGCGAGTTCCTTCGGCACCCAAGGCAACAGCCATATAACGTACATTAGCTTCCAGGCTTGCTTTGGCAACCCCCATAACATTATAGTTAGGGATGGCACGCTCAGCACCTAGATAGGTTAAGGTCAGTAATGAGCCATTACGTCCAGCCATCATTTCGCGCCCTGCACTAGCTAAGGCTGTGAAACTGTATGAACTAATATCGTGGGCAACTTTAAAGTTTTCGCGGGTCGTCGCAGCGACAAAATCACCGTCCAGTGCTTCTCTTGGCGCAAAAGCAACTGAGTGTACGATACAATCCAATCCATCCCATTGTTTACCCAGTTCGGAAAAGACATGATCAATTTGCTCGTCGCTACTGACATCACATTCAATGGTAATATTTGAGCCACATTCTGCCGCCATTTTTTCCACGCGACCTTGCAGTTTTTCATTTTGAAAAGTAAAGGCGAGTTCAGCACCTTCGCGGTGCATTGCTTGAGCGATACCCCAGGCAATCGAACGATTACTGGCTAAACCTACGATTAAAACGCGTTTGCCTTGCATAAATCCCATTTTTTATGTCTCCAGTGAGTGTTATAAAACTGATATGTTTAGTATCTACGAGCTGTATTCAGAAGTCCAGTTTTAATCAGGCCGATTTACGCCGTAGGACGGACTTTAGTCCATTAATAAATTATTTGGGTACTCTCCTTATCAAGCTTAATCTTGTACATCCTTTTCCTCGGCAGCTAAGGGTTCACTGTTACTATGATGAGTGGTAGGCAAATTCAGGTTTTTGCGTACTTCTAAAATAAATTTTAAACCGAGGGGGGGGAGAATATTTTTTCCAATAGTGTTTAGGCTAAGTGCTGTCATCATCGCTGCTTTTTGAAAGTCAGCACATTTGCGCATCATGACAGATAAAATAAGCATAGCAGCTTCCTCGGTTATTTCCTTACTACTAATCATATACTG
This sequence comes from Methyloprofundus sp., assembly GCA_030619185.1. Lineage (GTDB taxonomy): Bacteria > Pseudomonadota > Gammaproteobacteria > Methylococcales > Methylomonadaceae > Methyloprofundus. The sequence continues at coordinate 798 of JAUXBW010000050.1, read as the reverse complement.
TGCTATTTCGGTGAGTTGTATATAGCCTTTAATTCTCTTTTTGCGGCTAAAAATGCCGATGGAAGGCATATTCTCACGTAGTTTACTGAAGGCTATTGCGGTACTTTCTTCCAGAGTAATGTTTTCGTCTGACATAGGGGAGGGTGTTTGTTTGTATGCTGGAAGCAATTTATTTAAAAATTACTATATTATTGTTTTTAATGCGTGATTAAAATAGCTTGCAAATGATAGGCTAAATTATCAAGCTGAGGGAGCTGGAAATAAATAACCGTCCGGTATTGGGTGGGGTTTTTGTTTGTCTTTAGTGGTGCAATAGCAGGCGCATAGCAAGCTATGTAAGTGCTACTATACCACTAAAGATGGATAAAAAAACCGCAATATTGGGTGATTGTTTGTTTCCATCGCTCTTAAACTAGAAATATAAAATGTGGTGTTTTACTGAGGTAATTTTCCAGCAAGTGCATCTGAACCAGTTCCCCAGTTAGAAATGCACCCCGTCATATCACCAGCGCTTGCATCTAGTAGGGTAAGTAACTCTTTCTTAATGACATGTACGCTGCCGATAGTCAAAGCAGGAGAAGAAGGAACAAAAACTGTGACCAGGCCATTTTTATGCTCCTCCATAACAAAAGCGTAAACCCTAGTACCTGGTCCATATAACTGTACTAAGGCAGGTTGGTAGGCTGTCTCTTTATTAAAGACTCCTTTGGCCACATTAGAAACAATTTCATAGCCTGGAATACGAGTTAATACGATGCTTTCAAATTTTTCAAATGAAATAATAGTCCTGACTATTAT
>JAUXBW010000095.1 GCA_030619185.1 Methyloprofundus sp. | reverse complement strand
TCTATTAGCCAAATGATAAAGCTAGCCAAACAGTGCTTAACAAGGAATGATCAGTTGCTCATTTTTCCTGAAGGGACACGAACAAAAACGGACGCGCAATGGCTGAACCCTATGCAGGGAGGGGTTGCCTTGCTAGCTAAACAAACCTCAGTACCGGTTATTCCAGTTTTTATGCGCAGTAATTCCCGCTTTTTTGAAAAAGGCTGGCCATTGTATAAAAAGCCTGAATTTCCATTAAAATTAAGCATTAACGTTGCCGAGCCTGTTTATTTGCAGCAGCATGAGACTGCGCAGGAGTTTTTGCTGCGCTTGGAAAAAATTTATATTGATGAGCTTTCCAGGCCGCACCCCTTACGTAGAACAACAAAACATTAGATATGAATGATAAGAGTGAATTATCAGAAACTCACCTGCTTTTAATCCCTAGTTATAATACCGGTGCTTTATTAAAAAAAACAGTAGCAGAGGCTCTACAGCAATGGTTGCCTGTCTGGGTGATTATTGATGGCAGTGATGATAGTAGTGAGGTTTTGCTCCAGCCGCTACAGGAGCAATATCCTGATACTCTGTCAGTTATAAGCTACAGTGAAAATAAAGGTAAAGGCGCTGCAGTATTGGCAGGTGTTAGCTTGGCGAAGGAACAAGGGTTTTCCCATGTCTTGACCATGGATGCAGATTATCAGCACCCAGCCAGCTTTATCAAAAAATTTATGCAAACCTCTATAGAGAATCCTGAGGCAATGATTCTGGGTGAGCCGGTTTTTGATGCTTCAGCGCCTATGATACGAGTTAAGGGGCGGCAAATTTCTAATTGGTGGGCAAATTTAGAAACGCAGGGCTGGGGTATACATGACTCCCTGTTTGGCATGCGTATTTATCCCATAGAGGAGTTACTCGCTGTCATGCATTCAACTCGCTGGGCCAGGCGTTTTGATTTTGAGCCCGAAGTTGCTGTACGCATGGCATGGCACAGAGTTCCAGTAATCAATATTGCTACCCCTGTACGTTATATTTCTAAACAAGAGGGTGGTATCAGCCAGTTTAAGTATGGTCGGGATAATGTTTTGTTGACGGGGATGCATATTCGCTTATTTTGTGTTTTTTTATTACGCCTGTCAAAACTATTGTTACGCAACAAGCAAAGGGGGTAGGCTTTAGCCGACATGCGCAGTGAAGTGTGATTTTTGCTCTTATACGTAAGCTCACGAAAACAAGCATAATAACAAGGGTTCACCGTCCTGCACTATGGCTATACAGATTAGCCAATGCTACAATTTAAGTTCAATTTTCTATTTTTTTATGGACAAATAAATGGCACAGAACCAAGAAAACCTGATCTGGATCGACCTGGAGATGACGGGGCTGGATCCGGATAATGATTTGATTATCGAGATTGCGACGGTAGTGACCGATAAGTATTTAAATGTTTTGGCAACGGGGCCTGTGATAGCGGTGCATCAAAGTGATAAGGCTCTTGCTGCAATGGATGCCTGGAATAAGGAGCACCATGGTAAATCCAGGCTGATAGAGCGTGTTAAAGCGTCTGCTGTTGACGATGCCGAGGCAATGCGACAAACCCTGGCTTTTTTAAAGCAGTGGCTAGCCCCTGGCAAATCACCCATGTGTGGTAATAGTATTGGCCAAGATAGGCGTTTTTTGTATCGCTATATGCCAGAGCTGGAAAAGTTCTTTCATTATCGCAATATCGATGTTTCTACAGTGAAAGAATTAGCACGGCGTTGGGCTCCTTCCATTTATGCTGGTGTGCAGAAAAAAGAAACCCATCAGGCACTGGATGATGTGCTTGAGTCTATAGAAGAATTAAAACATTATCGTGAGCACTTTATTAAAACCTAGAGACTCTTAAGATGAATCCATTAATTGCTATAGCATTAGGAGGAGCTTGTGGTGCCGTCCTGCGTTTTTTAGTTTCCAGTGGTGTGTATCAGTGGTTAGGGCGTGGTTTTCCTTACGGAACCCTGACTGTCAATATACTGGGGTCTTTTTTAATCGGCTTGTTAACTGAAGTGTTAGTGCTACAACGTATTGCCATTACCATGGAATACCGGTCGGCTATTTTAGTTGGATTGTTTGGCTCGTTTACCACCTTCTCTACATTTTCACTAGAAACCCTGTTTTTGATTGAACAAGGTAATTTGCTTAAGGCTGCACTGAATATATTAATCAGTGTTTGTGCTTGTGTATTTGCTGTTTGGGTTGGCTTGTTAGCAGGGCGGGGCTTATTTGCGTATTCAGATGGAATGATACGTTGGATGGGCTGGATCTTTCCTTATGCGCTAATCGTAGTGAATGCTCTGGTTGCTTTTTTAATAGGACTGATGGCATCGTTATTAATGTATAAGTCTGCTATGTCAGATGAGTATAGAGCAGCACTTATCATCGTATTAGTAGGTATGTTTGCAACTTTATCAAGCCTGTATGTAGTTTTATATTTGATGGAAGAAGGTCATCGCTTTGAAAAAGAGCTGAATATGATGCTTAGTGTGTTTTTAGGCAATTCTCTATTATGTGGTGCTTCAATCTGGGTGGGGATGTTGCTTGGTAAGCAGGTTTAATAAATGGTAGAACGGACTTCAGTCCGCTTAACGAATTTGAATTAAAGCAAGCAGAGTTTGCGCAGCGTGAGAAGCATTGGTGGTGGCAAAGGGGATTTTGGTTGGTTGTCGCCAGCATTTTATTGACCGTTTTGCTGATGAGGTTCTTGATGTCATTACCCGTGTAAATCTAGACAAATTCAATCATCAATTCTTAAAAAAGGACTCTTAGTAGTCCTTTTTTATTTTCTGCTATAGGCTATGCTGCGCACGGCTACGGGAAGTATAAGTAATGGTATAGTCACTGGTGAATTTCCTCTATAATTATTACTATTAATAGTATTCATATTTTAAAGGTAACAAAGAATTATGTTAGATCCTCATTTATTTAGATCAGAACTGGAATTTGTACAAGCGCAATTAAAAAGACGTGCGATTGATTTTGATGCTGATTTTTATACTGATCTAGAAAATAGGCGTAAAGCCATACAAGTTAAAACTCAGGAACTGCAAAATGAGCGTAATTTAAGCTCCAAAGCTATTGGTCAGGCGAAAGCAAAGGGTGAAGATGTTCAACCGTTACTGGATCAGGTGCAGGGCTTAGGTGAGCAGCTCAAAGTGGCAGAAACCGGGCTTACACAAATTCAGGCGCAAATGAAGGACTTGATGGAAGGCTTGCCGAATATACTGGATGCGGCTGTTCCTGAAGGTAACGATGAGGACGATAATGTAGAAATTAGCCGTTGGGGTGAGGTGCCTGAATTTGATTTTGAGATCAAGGATCATGTTGACCTAGGGGCTTTGCATAAAGGCATGGATTTTGAGGTGGCGGCAAAAATAACCAGTGCCCGCTTTGTTGCCTTAAAAGGGAGTATTGCCCGCTTACAACGCGCTATTATTCAGTTTATGCTGGATACGCATGCGGATGAGCACGGCTATGCTGAAACCTATGTGCCCTATATTGTTAATGCGGATAGCTTGTATGGTACGGGGCAGTTGCCTAAATTTGCCGATGACTTGTTTAAGGTCAGTGTAGATCCTGATTTATATTTAATTCCAACGGCAGAGGTGCCGGTTACCAATATTGTGCGTAATGAGATTATTGATCATGCACAAATGCCAGTCAAAATGGTCTGCCACACACCTTGCTTTCGTAGTGAAGCCGGTGCCTATGGTAAAGATGTACGTGGCTTGATTCGTCAGCATCAATTTGAGAAAGTCGAATTAGTGCAGGTTGTTAAGGCGAGCGAATCAGAGCAGGCGCATGAGGAGTTGACTAATCATGCTGAAAATATCCTCAAAAAATTAAAATTACCTTATCGTAAGGTTTTGTTATGTTCTGGAGATACCGGTTTTTCATCGACTAAAACCTATGACCTGGAGGTCTGGTTGCCTGGACAAGACACTTATAGAGAAATTTCATCTTGCAGTAATTTTAAGGACTTTCAGGCGCGTCGTTTAAAAGCGCGCTGGCGTAATCCAGAGACTGGGAAGCCTGAATTAGTACATACTCTTAATGGCTCTGGTTTAGCTGCCGGGCGTACTCTGGTTGCGGTTATGGAAAACTATCAAACGACGGAAGGGAATATAAATATTCCTGAAGTTCTGCAGCCGTATATGGGCGGTATTAAGGTTGTTAAACTAAGCTGATTTCTTGCAAGAATACTGCTCTTTTAATTCCTCATCGGTATGGCAGCAATCGGTACATAGTGCAACTATGTGCCTGCTGTCGCGCCTTTAAAAATGAATTCAGTCCTGCGCAATTTGCTATATTCTTTTCTGACAATCATCTAAAATATTTAACAGTAGGGCATCACTTATGAAGATAGCCGTTTTAATAGGCCATAGCTTAGTTATTTCGGGTGCTTTGTTTATGCTTGCTTGTGATAAAAATGAATCGGAGCAAGAGAAAAATTATAGCAAGAGTAAGGGTAACACTCTAAAATCACCGGTCAATATTGCTGTTAAGAAGAGTAAAAAAGCTATAGTAGCTATAAAGCCTATTGTAAGTCTGAGTGCTGAAGAGGAGGGCATTTCTGAATTAGCAGAAGAATTTGCTCTTGAGGATAATAATCAAGATGAGCCGATACAGCTAGATTTGTCACTCGACTTTGGTGGTCTAGAGTTTAATACATTACCTAATAGACCAGAACCTGATAAACAGCGGTCGTTACGCGGGATTTTTGAGCCACCAGAGTCACTTACTAATATTGAGGTGGAGACACATTTTGAGGGACCTCATAATGAAAACAAAGAAAGAGAAACAACGCCGGATGGTGCCGGGGTTGAATTTAAAATAGGCTTTTAAAACAAGAAAGGCGTAGATTCATGCTATATCTATAGCTTGAATCCACGCCTTCAAAGTAGCAGAAAAACCAACTCTAAATATTAAGAGTTGGTTTTTTTGTATTACCTACCTGTAATAGAGAAACCTACACGACGATTTTCTGCGCGTCCTTCAGCAGTATCATTAGGAGCGATTGGGTTTTCTTCGCCATAACCTACGACTGTTAAGCGGTCAGCATCGATACCATTTTCAACCAAGTGCTTTTTAACAGCCTCTGCTCTACGCTTAGAAAGTCCCATGTTGTAAGCTGCTGGGCCTGTGCTATCAGTGTGGCCTTCAAGCTGTACAGTCAAGTTTGGATTTCTTTGTAAAGTGTAAATTGCGTTGTCAAATAATGGCGCGTAAGTGGGTGAAATCGTAGCTGAGTCAAAACCGAAATCGATTTTGTTATACGACCAGCAGCCTTCAGAGTTAACTATTGCGCCCGCAGGTGTATTTGGACATTTATCATTTGCATCATCAACACCATCGCCATCACTGTCGTTTGAAGTGACAACAACAGGTGCTACAGCTGACGATGTATATAACATGTCTTCAACAAAGGCTGCCATTGCTGAGCTAGAAGATAGATCAGCAGCATTTACACTGCGTCCACAGCCAGAGATATTAGAGAGCTCCTGTAGTACAAATTGGCCATCGACATCATACTCATTACCAACCCAGATAGTGTATGTACATAAGCGACTACCAAATTTGCTTTCTAGAGCTTGAGCTTGAGCTAGTGTATCAGATGGGTACTGCCGTCCATCACTGACAATTAATAAAGCAATGTTACCACGCGCCTGGTCTAGATCGGCTTCTGATACTGCTATGGCACTCGCTGCTGGAGTACCACCGCTGGCACAACCTGCTGCATCAAGTCCTGCTTGAAACGAGTTGGCTGAATGGCTTGCGATAGCCTGGTCTGATTTTGTAGCACCCCAACCTATGCAATGGCCCGAACCAAAGCTTTTTAGTCCTGTAGCAAGATTGATGTTTGCAGGGATAGTTTTATTCAAGCGGTATAATGTTTGCTTTTCAACATCAAATTTTGAAGCACCTGATTCATTACCTTCATAAGTTGAATTCATAGATGAAGATGCATCTAAAAGAACAAGCAGCGTATCAGCTTTTTGTCTAAACTCAGCAGTTGACGAAGCCTGTGCAATAGGTGCGGCCGTAAAGCTTGGATAGGTTGTTGGTTCAGTGGCACAACCAGATAACAGGGCAAGACCTGTTACTGATACGGCAGGGATAATAATCTTTTTTAGCATATTTTTCTCCAGAAAAGGTAAATGTAATTTGTATTTTAACACTTTCAATATATAAGTTAAGCATGAAATAATAGATATGCAAGAAATTTAACTAAAAGAGGTATAAATGAAACTAATGCAAACAATGATTTTGAGCTGTTTTATGATATTTAGCATGAACAGTTTAGCAAGTACTTTTGCTGAAATACAGCAAAATGCCGAGCAGGGTAACGCTTTAGCGCAAGCGCAGATGGGGGCTATGTATCAATTGGGCCGAAATGGTGTCGAGGTAGATAAGCAGGAGTCGGCAAAGTGGATGCTAAAAGCGGCCGAACAGGGCTTAGTGGAAGCTGAAGTGTTTATGGCGGCACTCCATGACCGTGGACTGGGGGTGAAACAAAGCGTTAACATCGCAACTCAGTGGTATGAAAAAGCAGCAGCGCAAGGACATGGTACGGCCTTGGCTATTCTAGGAAGAAATAGTGCAGCCAAAGGTAGCGTTGCATTTAATTATAAATCCATGCGTTTAAGAGCGGCCAAGCAAATTCCGGTAGAATACTCGAAGCGATTTTTAAGACAAAAATAAACTTATGACAATAAAAACACGATTTGCTCCCAGCCCTACAGGTTATTTACATGTAGGCGGTGCCCGTACAGCCTTGTTTTCCTGGTTACATGCTAAAAAAAATAATGGTACTTTTGTGCTGCGTATAGAAGACACAGATATAGAGCGTTCCACTCAGGAGTCAGTAAATGCAATTCTTGAAGGCATGCAATGGCTAGGGTTGGATTATGATGAAGGGCCTTATTATCAGACTCAGCGATTTGACCGCTATCAGGAGATTATTCAACAATTACTTGATCAGGGGGATGCCTACTATTGTTACTGTACCAAGGATGAGCTAGAGGTCTTGCGCGAGCAACAAATGGCGAACAAGGAAAAACCGCGTTATAACGGTAAGTGTCGGGAGATAACAGATAGTCAGGAAGGGATGAATCGCGTGATACGTTTTCGTAACCCTATTGAGGGAGAGGTCGTTTTTGATGATCTGGTCAAAGGTAGAATTGTTGTTGCCAACAAGGAGTTGGATGACCTGATTATTGCGCGAACCGACGGTACTCCGACTTATAATTTAACGGTCGTTATTGATGATATGGATATGGGTATTACGCACATTATCCGGGGTGATGACCATGTTAATAACACGCCTAGGCAAATAAATATATTAAAAGCACTGGGGGCTGATTTACCTTATTATGCCCACCTGCCTATGATATTAGGCGATGATGGAGCCAGATTATCCAAACGTCATGGTGCCGTAGGCGTTATGCAATATCGTGAAGAGGGATACATGCCTGAAGCCTTATTGAATTATTTAGTACGCTTAGGCTGGTCGTATGGTGATCAGGAAATATTCACACAGGAAGAAATGATTGAGTTGTTTGATATAAGTAAGGTAAATGTTTCAGCCTCGGCTTTTAATACTGACAAGCTATTATGGATCAATCATCAATATATAATGAATTCAGATCCGGAGTTAGTTGTGAAACATTTAGAGTGGCATATGCTGCAGCGCGGTATAGATGCGACAACACAAGGTCCTGATCTGGTTGATATAGTTAAAGCACAGCGTGAGCGCAGTAAAACCATGGTTGAGATGGCGGATGCCAGTATTTATTTTTATCAGGATTTTACTGAATATGATGCAAAAGCAGCCAAGAAAAACTTCAAACAAGGAACGGATGATGTTTTACAAACCCTGCTTGATGCTTTTACTGCACTGACGGATTGGCAGGGCGAAACCTTGCATAAGCTTGTTTTGCAAATTGCCGAGCAACTGGAATTAAAGCTGGGGAAAGTTGCTCAGCCGCTACGAGTCGCTGTTTGTGGAACAGGAATGTCGCCTTCGATAGATGTGACACTATCTTTATTAGGTAGAGACAAAACGCTAGCCCGACTACAACAGGCAATTGACTATATCAAGGAAAATAAAAGCTAGACAGTTATTTAATATGATGTATAATCGATGAACTCAACTAAGGGGCCATAGCTCAATTGGGAGAGCGCAACACTGGCAGTGTTGAGGTCGGCGGTTCGATCCCGCCTGGCTCCACCATTAACTTGGTTTGATAAAAGTTCTTAGTCCCCATCGTCTAGAGGCCTAGGA
>JAUXBW010000132.1 GCA_030619185.1 Methyloprofundus sp. | reverse complement strand
CACTAAAAGGAATGCTCGTCCCTGATTGTCTTGCCATTTCGACCAGCTGTCCAATAATAAACTGGACACGCTCACTACCATCTTGCTCTTGAATCGCGCCTAATGCTTCCAGCCATTCTTTGGTTTCATCTGGATCTATATCAAGCTGATCTAACATATTGGCATTCAAACCATTACTCATCCCATACTCCTGCGATTTTTTGTTGTGCCGTTATACAGCACTTTAAAACTTCTATAGTGTTGTTCTCATGCTCTGTATGAGAAACATTAATGCGCCTGCGTAGGTTGGATTAGCTTTTTTATTGCGCAGCATTAAAAAACGTTATCCGACAATCCTTGAGATGCCAAGTAACTATATCTGACAGTCTACTAAAATGCCGGATTACGTTATCTTGCTTCGCAAAATAAGCTAATCCAGCCTACGTTTTAGCGTTAGCTACGGCTTCTTTAGCCAAGGCTGTCACTGCATCCCAATCTTTATTTTTAACTGCATCGGCGGGTACTAACCAAGAGCCTCCCACACAAGCAACATTTTTAAGCGCCAGATAATCATTATAATTGCCAGGCGAAATACCTCCCGTAGGACAAAAAGTAATTTGCGGAATAGGTCCTGCAATCCCCTTTAACATAGGAATGCCACCCGCCGCTTCTGCCGGAAAGAATTTAAAATGATCCAGACCATATTCCATGCCTAACATCAGTTCCGAAACCGAAGCAATCCCAGGAATTAAGGCAATCTCACTTTGATTAGCTGCCGCTAACAGTTTTGGAGTTAAGCCCGGACTGATGGCAAATACCGCACCTGCCTCTGCAACCGCCTGTAATTGTTCGGGTGTCGTAATGGTTCCCGCACCGACATATGCACCTTCAACCTCCTGGCTAATGGCCTTAATAGAGTCCATTGCCGCCTCTGTGCGTAAAGTAATTTCCAATACCTTAATACCACCCGCCATTAAAGCTCTCGCTAAAGGTACTGCATCTGCCGCATCTTGAATAACCATGACCGGCATGACAGGTGAGGCATTTAAAACTTCAGAAGGTTGAACTTTCCAGTTATTTTGTGTCATATTGTTTTTTTATTTAAAGTAGGGCGTGGCTTTAGCCCGCCAATCCTCATTCATCGCAAAAGGCGGGCTAAAGCCACGCCCTACCCTTTTTATTAAGGCATATCCGAGGTGCCTAATTACTACTGTTTATGTGTTGTTCTGGTTCACGCGACAAAACAGGTTATCTTCATCAAATAAATTAGTTGCACCTGTTTCAGCGGATGAGGCACCGACGCGGAAGGCTCCAAACATTTCTCTTCCCATTCCCCAGTGATGATCCTGCGCACTGTTAGGTTCAGGTTTACGTGCTTTAAATTCAGCGGCATCGACTAATGCATTGACTTCACCCGTCTGCGTGTTCAAGTTAATGATATCACCCGTACGTACCTTAGCCAACGGGCCGCCATCTTCACACTCGGGGCACATATGAATCGCTGAAGGAACTTTTCCTGATGCGCCTGACATACGTCCATCGGTGACAATCGCAACTTTGAACCCTTTATCTTGCAGCAAACCTAATAGCGGCGTTAATTTATGCAATTCGGGCATACCGTTTGATTTAGGCCCCTGAAAACGTAGCACAATAATAAAATCACGCTCCAGCTCACCACGGTGAAACGCTGCTACCACATCATTCTGGTCATCAAATACAATAGCAGGAGCCTCAACCACTTGATGTTCTTCAGAAACGGCGGAGACTTTGGAAATACCACGCCCTAAATTACCATGCATGACATGCAATCCACCACCCACAGCAAAAGGTTGTTCTAAGGAGCCAATCACCTCAGTATCCAAAGAGGCCTCAGGCCCTTCTTGCCAAAGTAATTGTCCCTTATCCAGTTTTGGCTCTTGAGAATAACCCGCCATTCCGCGCTTATCGCCAACGGTTAAAACATCCTCGTGTAAAAAACCACCTCTTAATAATTCAGCGATTAAGACACTCATACCGCCCGCCGCCTGGAAATGGTTAATATCCGCAGGGCCATTCGGGTAAACTTTAGTTAATAAGGGTATTACATGCGACAATTCATTAAAATCATCCCAGTTAACTTCAATACCTGCCGCGCGTGCAATGGCAACGATATGCATTGTATGATTCGTAGACCCACCCGTAGCCAATAAACCCACAATCGCATTGACAATCGCTTTTTCATCAATCATCCGGCCTAAAGGACGATAATCACCCCCCATTGCAGTGAACTTCAAAACTTGCGTAGCCGCTGCTTTAGTCAGCTCATCACGTAATGGCGTGTAAGGATTGATAAACGAACTCCCCGGAAGGTGCAAGCCCATAATCTCAACCATCATCTGATTGCTATTAGCAGTCCCGTAGAAAGTACAGGTACCCGGGCTATGATACGATTTAGATTCAGACTCTAATAGTTCTTTACGACCAATTTTACCTTCGGCATATTTTTGTCGGGTGCGCGCCTTTTCTTTATTAGTGATACCACTAGGCATGGGGCCAGAAGGAACAAAAACAGCGGGCAAATGACCAAAACTCAATGCACCCAATAATAAACCGGGGACAATCTTGTCACAAACCCCTAGATAGAGGCCACCATCAAACATATTATGGCTTAAGCTGATCGCCGTCGACATTGCAATCACGTCACGACTAAACAGTGACAACTCCATGCCTGGTTGACCTTGCGTCACACCATCACACATCGCAGGCACCCCACCAGCAACCTGAGCAACACCACCGGCTGCTTTTATCGCTGCCTTAATTAAATCTGGAGAATCTTTATAAGGCTCATGCGCAGATAACATATCATTATATGAAGTGATAATCGCAATATTTGGCTTCTTATCACTCGCTAAATCAGCTTTATCACTGGTATTACATGCAGCAAAACCATGTGCCAGGTTACCACACGCCAGCGTTGCCCTGTGTGAACCTTGTTCAGCCGCCTTATCAATGTGCTTTAAGTAAAGCGTACGTACCACATGGCTACGCTCAATGATTTGCTGCGTGACTTTTTCTACGACTGCATGCATATTATTCTTTTCCACAAAAGTTACTTTAAACGTGACAAATAAAAACCATACCACATTCTAATCGCGCCATTATACAGCAACAATGTAACAACAAAAACCACGGCAACTTGTAGGATGGAAAAGCGTAGCGCATTCCGTCATAGTGCAGTCAAATAAGCAGATGTTAAGACATAGGCGGATTTCGTTATCGCGCTACGCTTGATAAGCTCATCCAAGCTACGTTCTTTTGTAAATTACACTAAGGCCCTCGCCTTTAAAAAAGCCTGCTCGGACAAAGTACTCCAGTTGGAGACCTGCGCTCTGAATTGATTAAATGAAGTATAAATTTTCTTCGCCAACGGGTCTTTATTCGCCACTTCCAGCACCACTTCTTCAGAAAGCTGTTTTAATTTCCGCAACACATCGTCGGGCAATGGCATTAGCTTAACCCCGTGTTTATTCACCAAAGTATCCAGTGCCTGATTATTTTTCGCCATATAATCAGATAGCATATCCATATTGGCTGCTTTACAAGCTGCCAGAACAATACTCTGTAAATCAGCGGGTAACGCATTAAAAGCCGGCTTATTGATCATTGCTTCCATCGTGGAACCTGGTTCATGCCAGCCTGGATAATAGTAATATTTCGCTACCTTATAAAAACCAAACGCCAAGTCATTATAGGGCCCGACCCATTCCGTCGCGTCTAATGCGCCTGACTGCAAAGACGTAAACAGTTCACCACCCGGCATATTCACGGTCGTTCCCCCGGCTCTACGCAACACTTCCCCACCTAAACCAGGGATACGCATTTTTAGCCCTTTTAAATCATCAACCGTTTTTATTTCGCGATTAAACCAGCCCGCCATCTGCACGCCTGAATTACCTGCTGCTGCCGGAATCAAATTAAAGGGTTCATATAGTTCGCGCCATAAACCCATACCGCCACCATAATATAACCAGGCATTCATTTCCTGGGCCGTTAAACCAAATGGTACAGAAGAAAAAAACTGCGTTGCCTCATTCTTGCCTTTCCAGTAATAAGCACCAGAATGCCCCATTTGTGCTGTCCCCTTAGAAACCGCATCAAAAACCTCAAAAGCTGGCACTAATTCATTGGCACCGTATACCTTCACCTTAATACGCCCGCCACTCATCTCATTAATCATCTGGGCCAGCTGGTTTGCTCCCACACCTAAGCCAGGGAAATTCTTCGGCCATGAGGTAACCATCTTCCATTTAAACTGCGCTTTGGCATGAACAACACTGGGTGCGACTAATACGCCACCCGCTGCAATTGCCCCCACACCCGCCTTATTAATAAAATCACGTCTTTTCATATGGCCTATCCTGTTTTTTTGTTTGCAATATTCTACCTGAATTATCCTGATTTTCCTTTTTGATCTCTGCAAGTAAGGAATAAAAAAAATCATCCAGATTAAATATCGTCCCAGCCTCTCATACCACATAAAGGGAGAGGTATAGTATAGGATGTGCTGAGGAACGAAGCGCATCTTTCGATGATTGATGCGTTTCCTATCGTCAGCACATCCTGTTAACCCCCTTATTAGAGGTAACTTATGAGTTAACACGTTGGATAATTAATTATTTCCATTTCCCTTAGCTTGTAATTAAAAATAATTAAAAACATACCCATACGGCTTTTTTTACAGGATAATCAATATTCATATTGATAACAATATCAATACTTGAGCCAATGACTCTATAATGATAAAAAACCGTTTCTTAAAACAGCTGATTAGTAGTTTTATTGACCTGCTGCCTATTTTGCTGGTCGTCCTGGTTTTTCAGATACTGGTAATCCGCCAGCCTATTCCAGATGTAGCTGATTTAATTTTCGGTATGTTATTAGTCGTCTTGGGCCTGACTTTTTTTATCGAGGGCCTGGAACAAAGTCTTTTCCCTATAGGAGAAGCAATGGCATTTGACTTTGCCCGTAAAGGCAGCCTGTTCTGGTTACTTGCTTTTGCATTTTCACTCGGCTTTGGCACCACTGTTGCGGAACCCGCACTCATAGCCGTTGCTGATGAGGCAGCTACTATTGCAGCCAGGGGTGGCATGATCAGTAATACTGCAGCAGCAAAGGCAGATTATGCATTTGGCCTGCGTTTAACCGTCGCGTTAGCCGTGGGGTTTGCAATTTTTATCGGTGTCATTCGTATTATTAAAGGCTGGCCTTTACATTATCTGGTTATTTCGGGTTATGTCGGCATTGTTATCATGACCATTTTCGCGCCTAAAGAAATTATCGGCATCGCCTATGATTCCGGCGGGGTAACAACCTCAACCATTACCGTCCCTCTGGTAACCGCTTTAGGTGTTGGACTTGCTTCTGCAATAAAAGGGCGCAACCCGATGCTGGATGGCTTTGGCTTGATTGCTTTTGCGTCACTCACCCCGATGATCTTTGTGATGGCCTACGGAATGATACTATGATTGAGTGGTTACTGTCTTTTTGGCAAACCCTGCTAGGGACATTCCGGGATGTTATGCCGATTGCAGCCATTATTATTGGCTTTCAAATACTCATTATCCGTAAACCTATACACCAGCCTAAAAAAATATTCGTTGGTTTTTTTTACGTATTGTTAGGGATTGCCCTGTTTTTGCAAGGGCTAGAAATGGCGTTATTCCCCATTGGCGAATTGATGGCAAAACAGCTAACAGCCCCTGAATTTTTAAACATAAATGCTTCACAAAGCAATGTTCCCTGGCAGGCTTATTACTGGGTATATATCTTTGCCGCCAGTATCGGCTTTGCAACCACACTGGCTGAGCCAGCCTTGATTGCCGTTGCCATCAAGGCGCAGGAAATTTCCGGTGGCGCGATTCATGCATTGGGTTTAAGACTGGCCGTCTCAGTTGGAGTTGCTTTTGGCATTGCTTTAGGTGCTTACCGCATCGTTTCTGGCACTGAACTGTATATTTTTATTATAGTCGGCTATGTTATTGTTATTATACAAACATTCTTTGCACCTAAAATGATCATCGGCTTAGCCTATGACTCAGGTGGCGTAACCACATCAACTGTAACTGTGCCGTTAGTGACAGCACTTGGGCTAGGTCTGGCTTCGACGGTTCCAGGACGCAACCCATTACTCGATGGCTTCGGCCTGATTGCATTTGCCAGCTTATTTCCTATTATTGCAGTGCTGGGATATGCGCAAATTGCTGACTGGAATAGCCGTCGAAGTCAAAAACAATCAAAATAAATGGAGTAGATTAATGCATTTCAAACTGATTATTGCTTTTGTAGAAGATGATAAAACCGATCTGGTTCTGGAGACATCTCGTGAATATGGTGCAACTGGCTCCACGGTAATTAATAATGCTCGTGGGGAAGGTCTTGAAGCATCAAAAACTTTTTTTGGTCTTACCCTGGAGTCACAGCGAGAT
>JAUXBW010000052.1 GCA_030619185.1 Methyloprofundus sp. | reverse complement strand
TGGTAAATAATTTTAAATTTAAAGGATAAGTAAAAGATGATACAAAAATCAATAGCACTAATTTTTGCAGGGTTTCTGATGCTCGCTATTTCTGGCTGTGAAAAGGAAGAAGGCCCAATAGAAAAAGCAGGTAAAAGCTTGGATCAAGCGGCAGAAGGCGTAAAAGATTCATATGAAGACGCAAAAGATACTGTTTTAGATAAGGGGCCAGCAGAGAAGGCGGGTGAAAGTATCGATGAAGCAGTAAAAAGCATAACTGAGTAAAGCCTGGAAACATTCATTGCTGTGCTCGTACTCCGTCAACATTGATTTGATGGAGAGTCAATAGCAGGGGAGTAGAGTAGGCTGATGCCTGCTCTACTTTACTGCATTATCAATTTTCGGTAAATCATCTCCAGAACCCAGCAATATTGCAATCCAGTGGGTATCTGGGTTCTTTTCAAATACAATTTTAGCGATCATGGTAAAAGGTACGGATAATAACATACCGATACTGCCGAATACCCAGCCCCAAAAGGTTAGAGAAAGAAAGACAACCAGGGTTGATAAGCCTAAACCTTGCCCCATAATACGTGGTTCCCAGATATTACCAACGATCATATTAACCAGAAAATAGCCTAAGGCCACCAATAAAGAGCTATCAACTCCCAACTGAACAAGACTTAAAAGCACGGTGGGAATGGCAGCAATAATAGAGCCAATGGTCGGCACGAAATTAAGCATAAATGCAATCACTCCCCAAAGTACTGGGAAATCAACCCCTATTAATGACAGCCATAGTGTAATTAATAACCCAGTTACCAGGCTCGTAATGGCCTTAATGGCAAGGTATTGATTTATTCGGACAACTATTTCGTGGGAATGATGGTTAAGTCTGGAGTTACCAAAGGCTGTCTGGATTTTTTTGGGGAATGAGTAGCTTTCAAACAATATAAAAATCACCGTTAACTGAATCAGAAACATATCTGCAAATACAGTACCTAAGCCACTAATTAGCCCACCAATAAATTTCATGACTTTACTGGCATTAAATTCTTTAAAAGAGTCAATATCTACAGTTTTCTCTATACCGTGCTTATCTAACCACTGAAGCATAGAGGTCGTTTGTAGTTTTAGATTATGTTGGTAGGCAGGTAATTGCCGCGAGAATTCATCGACTGAACTGACGATATAAACTCCCAGAGTGCCCATTGTGATAAATAAAGCAGCGACGACTAACATGATTGCAAAGGTGGAGGGTATCCCTTTATCCGCTAACCATGCCAGAGAGGGCAGGCAAATTACCGCAATAAATATCGATAGGAACAGGGGGTTTAAAATGGGTGCTGCTGCTTTCATACTGGCAACAATGATACAAATGGCTGCCAGGGTGATAAGAATAGGGTTTCGTTTGCTAGGCATAAGCTATATCTTTAACGTGCAGTGAGCAGATGGTGATTAAACTTCGCGTGGTGACGGCTGAGGATTTCTAACTGCTGATTTTTTGCCGATAGCTGAGCTGCGTAGTCAGTATGAAGTTTGTGGAATACAGGCTACTTAAGATCAATAAGCTTATTCATATTCTACCCCCTCACCCTGCTTATTTTTCAAAGCTGGGAAGGTGAGGGGGGATGAACCTTTATAGCTAATTAGCTATTATTTACCCCAGGAATCATAAAAGCGTGGGTTAAACATTTTCTTTACCGCATAGGCTATACGTGCCTTTTTTTCTTTAACAGTTGTGCCTGTCTGGACTTCACCCGTTGCTACACCCATCCAGATAACATAGCCTGTCTTAATGTCTAGAGCGACTACGATTAACGCAGCTCTAGGCACATTGTTAGGGATTTCAACATTTGTTTTAGGGTCAGCCTTTAAATCTTGAGCTTCCATATCGACACCTGTAAAGAAGCTTATTGCGACTTCGGCATCCTCATCTGCGACCTCGGTCAGACCTTTTTCGCGTAATTCGTTGTCAATCAGGAACTTAATGTCACTGGAAATATCAAATTTAGCGGGTTGCCATTTTCCTTCCGGGTCGTTTAGTATCTCTGCTGATCCTAACCAGGCATATTTTTCATAAGCTTCCAGATTTACTTTAGGGTCAGATGCTGTTTCAACTTCTATATCTTTTGTGGTGGAAGCACAAGCAGATAGCAGGGTATAGAGAAAAAGTAATGTTAACGGGTAAAATATTTTTTTCATGGTCTTCTAAGTTTAGTAAAAAACAACACTTTACCTTAAAATGCTGAGTGATTCCATTGGAATATCGTTAGGGTTTGAAAAATTTAAAGGTGATCTTTTTATAAACAGGGACTGTGTATTAAAAAAGTTACAATTATGTGCAGGATTATAAAAACGGGAGAAAATATTCTACTTGCAATGGGCTTGTGTTTTAATAAGCTTATTCTGCCGATTTTTTATACTTCCAAGTTGACTATGAACCTCATTCAGCATCGTTGCTATTGCCTATTTTTTATTGTGTTGCTTGCTTTTATTTTGACGGCTTGTGAGTCGAAAAATGAATATATAGCCCCGCCAGTTCCTGAGGTGACAGTTAGTCAACCTATACAGCAGAGTGTCACAGAATATTTAGAATTTACCGGAACAACACAGTCTGTGGGGTATGCTGAAGTGAGAGCACGGGTGTCGGGTATCTTAGAAAGCATGCACTTTACTGCGGGTGTGAGTGTTAAAAAAGGGGACTTACTATTTATTATTGATCCTGAACCTTATCAGGCTGAATTAACGGCAGCTCAGGCAGAGTTAGTCAGTGCTAAAGCCGAGTTAAACAGAGCCCAGGCTGAGTTAAACCGTGCTGATCAATTGATTAAGAAAAATTATATTTCCAAAACTGATCATCTACGGCGCAAAACTGAGCGTGATGTTGCACAGGCAACCATAGGCATAAGAAAGTCAAAAGTACGTAGCGCAGAAATTCAACTGGAATATACTCAAGTGGTTGCTCCCATTGATGGGCGTGTCAGTCGAAAAAGGGTGGATATAGGCAATTTAGTGGGTGAAGGAGAGGCAACCTTATTAACCACAATCACTCAGTATAAACCTATGTATGTCTATTTTCATTTGAATGAACGTGATTTATTAAGTTTGATGAACCTGCGTGAAGAAAAATCTGAACAATCAGGGCATGACTCAGATATAGCCTCTGATAGTGAGCTACATATCCCCCTTTTCTTAGGCCTAGCCGATGAAGAGGGTTACCCACATGAAGGTGTTTTAGACTTTGGTGAATCAGAAATTAATACGGGCACCGGTACTATTGAGTTGCGCGGTGTTTTTTCTAATGCTGTAAAGCCACCTCGATTACTACCCGGCTTATTTACCCGTTTACGCCTACCCATAGGTGCAACGCCCGATGCTCTACTTGTCAGTGAACGTGCCATAGGCGCTGATCAGAGTGGGCGTTATTTATTAATTGTTGATAAGGACAATAAAGTGGAGAAGCGTCCTGTTACTCTAGGTCAACACATTGACGGCATGGTCGTCGTTAAACAGGGAGTTAATGCGGAGGACAAAGTGATTATTAAGGGCCTGCAGAAAGCCAGACCTGGAAGCGTAGTTAACCCTCAAACAGCCGCAGTAGCAGGATAATTATGTTTTCTCGATTTTTTATAGAACGTCCGATTTTTGCCAGTGTCATTTCCATTGTTCTACTGATTGCGGGTACCGTATCGGTACTGACTTTACCCAGTGCTCAATACCCTGAAATTACACCACCCACTGTCGAAGTTAAAGCGACATATCCAGGTGCTAATGCACAGGTGGTTGCAGAAACAGTTGCTGCACCGATTGAACAGCAGGTTAATGGGGTGGAAAATTCACTGTATATGTCTTCCACCAGCGCAGGAGATGGTTCTTATACCCTAACCGTCACCTTTGAAGTGGGTACTGACCTGGATATGGCACAAGTTATGGTGCAAAACCGTGTGGCTCTGGCAACGCCTAACCTACCGGAGGAAGTTAACCGACAAGGGGTTAATACTAAAAAGAAATCAGCTAATATTATTTTATTTGTTTCGCTTATTTCACCTGATGGAACTTTCGATGAGTTGTATCTGAGTAATTATGCCACGCTGAATATTCGTGACCAGATAAGTCGAATCAAAGGAGTGGGAGATGTCATGATTTTTCCACCCAGTGATTACAGTATGCGTATCTGGTTAAATCCAGAGCAAATGAAATCCCGGGGGATCACCACTCAGGATGTCTTAAATGAGATGCGCGAGCAAAATGTTCAGGTTGCAGCCGGTCAAATCGGCCAGCCGCCTGTGCCAGAAGGTGTAAATTTTCAATATACGATTAATGTTTTAGGGCGATTAACGGATATAGCCCAATTTGAAAATATGATTATCAAAACGGGTGAGCGTGGCAGTATTACCCGCTTAAAAGATGTAGCACGGGTTGATTTAGGGGGTAAAACCTATGATATAAGTTCTAATATGACGGGTTCGCCTTCAGCCAGTATCAGTATTTATCAATTGCCTGGTGCAAATGCGCTGGATGTAGCTGATCAGGTCCGGGCTAAAATGGAAGAGCTTGCGGCTAATTTTCCGCAGGGTCTGGAATACAAAATTCCATATGACACCACACTTTTTGTCAGTGCTTCTATCGATGAAGTCTTTGTCACTTTATACCAGGCAGGTGCTCTGGTTTTTATCGTGCTGTTTATTTTCTTGCAAGACTGGCGCGCCACATTGATTCCTGCCGTCACTATTCCGGTTTCTTTGATTGCCACCTTTATTGTGATGGCAATGATGGGCTTTTCCTTGAATATGCTCACCCTGTTTGGCTTGGTACTCGCTATCGGGATCGTGGTCGATGATTCAATCGTGGTGGTAGAAGCGACCGCTGCTTATATAGAAAAAGGCATGACAGCAAAAGAGGCTGCCATTCAGGCAATGAATGATGTATCTGGTCCTGTGGTCGCTACAACATTGGTATTGTTGGCTGTCTTTGTCCCCACGGCTTTTTTACCGGGTATTACCGGAGAAATGTATCGACAATTCTCTCTTACCATTGCGGTTGCTACGGTTTTTAGTTCTTTAAACGCATTAACTTTAAGCCCCGCGATGGCCAGCTTATTATTGCGTCCAGCACCAAAAGATAAAAATGCTTTTTTTCGTGGCTTTGACCGTTTTTTTGCAGCTGCGTCTAACGGCTATGCAAACTTTTTAAAAATGGTAGTTCGACGCGGTCTTTTAATGATGTTGTTAGCTATCGGTATTGCGGTTGCAAGTGGCTGGCAATTTGGTAAAATTCCGTCCGCATTCCTGCCTGTTGAAGATCAGGGTTATGTGATCACCAGCGTACAATTACCCGATGCAGCATCTAAGCAACGTACTGATGAGGTTTTGCAGCAGATTAATGAAATTTTAGAAACAACGCCTGGGCTTCAAGACTGGGTTTCTCTCGGTGGTTTTTCCATGATAGATGGTACTAATGCTTCTAATGCGGCAACCATTTTTGTGGTCATGAAGCCCTGGGATGAACGTACTGCAGAAAATGAAACGCAGGCCGCGATTTTACAACATTTAAATCAAAGATTTAGTGCGATACAGGAAGCGATTGTGTTTACTTTCGTACCGCCTGCCATTCCGGGCTTAGGTGTTTCGGGTGGCTTTCAAATGCAGATTCAGGACAAAGGGAATGTAGGCCTGGATGAATTACAATACATGGCTAATGAAATGATTGCCGACAGTCAGACGCAGTCGGGTTTGGCAAGATTAAATTCCACTTTTAGGGCAGGGGTGCCGCAGTTATTTGCCGAAGTGGATCGTACCAAAGCCAAAACACTGGATATTCCACTAAATGAAGTGTTTAGTACTTTACAAGCCTATTTAGGCTCGGCTTATGTGAATGATTTTAATAAGTTTGGTCGAACCTGGCAGGTTAAAGTACAGGCGGATTCTGAGTTTCGCTTAAAGCCAGACGATATACGGCAATTAGAAGTAAGAAATAGAAAAGGAGAAATGATTCCCCTAGGTACTTTAATTAGCGTGGATGAGACGCTAGGGCCGCAAACAATATTACGCTATAACCTGTATCCAGCTGCCTCGATTACAGGGAGTGCAGCACCAGGGTTTAGTTCGGGTGAAGCTTTGAATTTAATGGAACAAATGGCCAAGAGCAAATTCCCTGCTGCTATGGGTTTTGAGTGGACAGGCATGTCTTATCAGGAAAAAAAGGTTGGTAATGAAGCGATTGTAATTTTTGCTCTGGCAATAGTTTTAGTATTTTTGGTATTAGCCGCCCAATATGAAAGCTGGAGCTTACCTATGGCGGTATTGCTAGTGGTTCCTTTGGCATTATTAGGAACAGTCGCAGCTTTGATGATGCGTGAATTTGATAATAATGTCTACACGCAAATTGGAATTGTACTGATTATTGGGCTGGCGAGTAAAAATGCAATTTTGATTGTTGAACTGGCGGCTGAACAGCGCGCTAAAGGCGTGGGTATTTTTGAGTCAGCCGTTGAAGCATCTCGTTTACGTTTTCGGGCTATTTTAATGACTGCTTTTTCCTCTATATTAGGTTTTCTACCCCTAGTAGTTGCTAGTGGGGCGGGAGCCGCGAGTCGTCAAGCGATTGGTACAGCAGTAGTGGGTGGAATGGTTGCTGCAGTGACCATGTCTTTAATTTTTACGCCAGTCTTTTATGCGGTTATGCAAGGCTTCAGTGAGCGGTTCAGTAATGTGCACAAATCGATAGAATAACCCGGCATATAAAGTACAGGCACCCCTACTGATGCTATATAATCGAGTTCGTGCGCGTTCCTAAATATACTGAGGAAAAATGTTTTGTTATGCTAAAACCATTAACCCATATAACAATGAATTTAATTCTATTTGCTTTCTGGCTTTGGTGCTCTGTTGCTGTTTATTTTCTTATGCTGCCTGATAAGCAACTAGCAACTATTGTTGCCGGAGTTTTTGCCCTGGCTATTCCTGTGGTTTTTTTTCTGCCTGTAAAGCGACATCTAGCCATACTCCTTATTGTGCTGGCCTATGTTGGCGTGCTTATAGCCTGGAACAATATGCAACCCTCTAATGATCGCGTCTGGGTGCCTAGTGTTGCAAAAAATCCTTACGCCATCACTCAGGATAATCAGATGACTGTACATAATATACGTAATTTTGACTATCAAACCGAACATGATTTTATCGAAAATTATTATGACAGAACCTATAACCTGGATGAACTGGAAAGCCTGAGTTTAATCTTGTCCTATTGGGATGGCGGTACAATAGTTGCACATACTATTCTGAGTTTTGGTTTTAAGAATGGTGATTACCTAGCTGTTTCAGCTGAAACCCGTCTGCAAAAAGATGAGCTACAGGAGCTGGTTCAGGGGTTTTTTAATCAGTATGAAATGCTTTACATTCTGGCCGATGAGCGCGACATTATCCGCTTAAGAACTAACTTTCGTAAAGAAGAAGTTTTTTTATATCCAATTAACCTCGACCCTGAAAATGTACGTAAAGTATTTGATGTGATTATGGCTCGGGTGAATAGCTTATATCAGCAACCCGAATTTTATAATACGCTTACCCAGAATTGCTTTACTTCGCTACGCGCTGACTTAAGCTCAATAGCACCGCCTAAAAACAAATTGGACTGGCGAATTCTGGCTAATGGGTATGCAGACCAGATGCTTTATGAAAACGGTGATATAGCGACTGACTTAAGTTTCAATGAGGCAAAACAGTATTTTCATATCAACCAATATGTCTCGAATGATAATAGTCCGGACAATTACTCATTAAGAATACGACCTTATTTGGCGCAGCCCGGTTCCTGATAACAGAGATGGGGAGGTGAGGAGGGGTTATGCTAAGCACTTTCACAGTAACCGATCAGTCCGCTATATATAAATTAGGGTACTCGTAGGGGTGGCTTTAGCCCGCCTTACAGTTTTAATATATCCCTAGGGGTATTCCTGGCACAAACCCGCTTCGATTATTATGCGAGCAAATAACACATCAACTTCGACACAACCCCTGCGCGAGCGTCGCAAGCGAAAACGCTGGAAACTACGTAACCTGTTTCAAATAGGTTCCATTTTTCAATGGACTATCGTTATTTTCTTTGCCGTCACGATCCCCTTGATCCTTACGTTAGTTTATAGTGTCAGGAGTATTCAGGACTATACTGATCATAGCCATACCACTTTATTTCAAACGGTACGGGTGTCTGAGAATAGTGAAGCTTTACTTAAGCATCTATTGCTTATGGATCGAGGTATACGCCAGTATCAAATCCTTGAAGATGCCAGCCTATTTACAACCTTTCAAGCCAACCATCAGCAATTTGTAGAGACGGCCGCACGCACAGCTCATTTCCAGCTACCGCCGCAGATTCAGCAAGCATTGGCTCAACTGACACAGGATGAACTTATATTGTATGAGAAAATCCTGCTTATAAGGAATCTGGAAACTGAAAAGCTATCGACTGAAGATATTAAGGGCTATATAAAATTGCGTGCAGATGCTCAGGAAATGGTGACCCAAGGTAATGGTCAGATCTATATAGAAACCGAATCATTGTCGGCTTTGGCAATATTGGTTAGAAAGCAGGTGACTTATTATGCATTGGTTTCCGTGATGCTCGCATTATTGCTGGGCTTGTTGCTCTTGTATTTAATCAATAAACCGATTAAGAGCATATCCAGAGCCATCCACAAACTAGGCAATGCTCAGTTCAATCAGCGCATTTATATTGAAGGTCCCAGTGACTTGCGTGAAATAGGTCTGCACCTGGAGTGGCTTAGACTAAAACTCAACCAGTTAGAGAATAGCAAGCAATTTTTTATTAAAACCATCTCTCATGAATTGAAAACGCCATTAGCCACCTTGATAGAGGGGGCTGACCTGCTACAAGATGAAGTGGTGGGTGAATTAAATGCAGAGCAGCATAAAATAACCGAATTGTTACAAATAGCTAATATTAGATTACATGGGTTGATTGAGAATTTAATTGAATATCAAAAAGCCACATCTACCTTGCTTAAAATGGATTATTCTCAGGTCAATCTTAACCAGTTGATTAAGTATATCTGTGCGGAGTACCAACTGTTACTTGATAGTAAGCAAGTGAGTGTTGAATTCTCAGCCATACCCATTGATTTTGAGGCTGACCGCGATAAAATGAGAATAATAATAAGTAATTTATTTTCTAATGCGCTTAAATTTTCACCTCGCGGTGCTAAAATCCTTATTAAAATTGACATTATAGGCAATAAGCTACAACTACTCATTGCTGATCAGGGGCCGGGTATTGAAAAAAGTCACCAGGCACATATTTTTACCGAGTTTTATAAACAAGCCGTACCGGAAAACTGGAAAATAAAGGGCTCTGGCCTGGGGTTGAGCCTAGTGAGAGATTATGTAGAGGCACATCGTGGTCAAATAAGGCTCTTGGAGCCAGGTAGTCAATACCGGGGTGCACATTTCCTGGTTATATTGCCTTTAGCTGTCCGGAAATTCACAAAAAAAACAACATAAATATGAAATGCTCTTTACTTTTATGCGGCACTTTACTTGTCAGCTTGACTGGCTGTCAAAGCCTACCTTCAAATCGATTTGTTGAGCCAGTGCAAGCCATTCCTCAAAATCTTGAACAGATTTCTGAATATGGCGCAAAATTTGCTAGTGAATATAAGGGTGCAGTCAAAGAAACCTGTACAAAATACACACAATTATATCAACAGGGTGACTGGCGTGCTGGCTGGATAATGGCATTGCAGGTTACTGAAACTAAATTAAAACACTGCTTGAACAGCAAAGAAGCGATACACATTTTAACGACACTAGAGACTCAAAAAAAAATCACTCCTGAATTATTGTGGCTTACGCAGATACATTTAAGCTGGCTAAACGAGCTTGAGCTACAAGCTAAAAAAGCAAGCCAGATTAAGCGCGCTATTAACCGCAAGCAAGTGCAAATTAATGAGCTGAAAAAAGAAAATCAGGATCTAGTGGAAAAACTTGAAGCGCTGAAAGCTATTGAAACCAGTATAAACCAATAAATAAACAATGAGTAATAGCGTCCCTAAGCAATTTAATAAACAGAACATACTGTTAGTAGATGATGACCCCAGCTTACTGGAGTTATTATCTTTACGTTTAAATGCTGTCGGTTTGACAGTAAAAACAGCGTCTAGTGGTGCAGAAGCCCTTAGCCTTATACCGCAGTATCATCCAGAGCTTATTATCACTGATTTACGTATGGAT
>JAUXBW010000208.1 GCA_030619185.1 Methyloprofundus sp. | reverse complement strand
GCCGAATATTTACCGGAATTATAGTGCAAGTTATTGGTTTCACAGTGCTTTCAAAAAATCCTAGCTTCACCCATAGGTTAAGTGGGTATTTTTTGGAAGTGCTGTGAAATCAAGAGCTTGTGCTAGAAACCGTGAGCAACTGATTTTTCTAGGATTATATTCCAAGCATTAAAATAGAGGGTAATACTCCGCCACAGAAAAGTCTTACGTGTTTACATAGATACTAGTTTATAGTATCATTTTATCATGAATAGCAAGCAGCAGAAAATATTTTCAACCTTATTTGATAATCCAGTTAAAAAAAATATTAAATGGTCTGATATAGAAAAGTTAATTGTTGGTGTAGGTGGTCAAATTTGCCAAGGTGATGGCTCAAGAGTACGAATAGTTTTAGGGGAACAGTCTCTGAATATACATACACCACATCCGCAAAAAGAATTAAAACCTTATCAAGTCCGAGCTATCCGTAAACTTTTTATTGATCAGGGTATAAAATCATGAAATACAAAGGCTATGAGTCTGTAATAAAATACAGCGATGAAGACCAAACTTTTGTTGGCGAAGTCATCAATACACAAGATATTTTAATTTTTGAGGGTAATAATGTGGCTGAAATAGAAGCATCATTTCATGCTGTTGTTGATGATTATCTTAAAGATTGTTGCGCAGAAAAAAAGACACCTAACAAACCATTTTCGGGACATTTTGTTATGCGAATTAAACCTGAGTTACATCGAGAGTTGTTTATTAAAGCAAAACATGCCGGGCTAAGTTTAAATGCTTTTGTTAGTAACAAACTAAGCGATGTTACCCTTTGTAAATGATTTTGGCCCCTTGTCCAACTGACTAGGCGGGATATTTACCCAGTTCCTCGGCATATCTAACGTCCTGGTTTTACACGCAGTCTCAAGCCATTTAAAATTAATAACAGTAATACGCACAGTAAAGCACTTGGCATTAGCCCATAATAACGCTGATAAAAAGTAGGCTTAGGCTGCTTTAAGTAAGGCACTGTATATAAGCCAGTCCATTCCTGATACATAGGCGATTGCTCTAAGATCTCACCCGATGCCAGCACCACGGTAGAAATCCCAGTATTGGTCACTCTTAGCAAAGGCCGGCGTGTTTCCACAGCTCTGGCCAAGGTCATCACCATATGTTGATATGGTTCCTGCCAGGTTCCATACCAGGAATCATTAGTCACATTAACAATAAACTGCGCGCCTAAATCAGCCAATGCTTTGGAAAACCCCGGATAAAGACTTTCATAACAAACTTGCGCGCCTATTTTATAGTCTTTTAATGCCAACAATTCAGTAGGCCCCGCACCACGCCCAAAATGTCCGACCATAGGCAGCCATTCCCGGAATATCGGAAACTGCTCCTCACCTGGAATATACTCACCAAAAGCCAGTAAAATCGTCTTACTATAATAAGGCTCTTGGACTTCACCCTGCTTGTCCAACACAAATAAAGAATTGGTAATTAGCTGGGTAGCAGGATCCTGTGCATAAGCTCCTGTTATCAGTGCCACTTGCCGCTGCTTAATGTACTGGCTTAATTGTCGGGCGTAATTCGTATGCTGATATCGGCCATTTAGCAATGATGGAAAAGCGGTCTCAGACCAGAGAATAAAATCAATCTGGCTGTCTGTATGATCGCGTAGGCCTCGATCAGTCACTCGTTGATATTGATCAATAATTTCCTTATAAAAACCCTGGCCAAATTCTGCGGCCATCTTCTCGGCATTACCTATATTTGCCTGTACTAATAGCGTATTAAAAGAAGCATCAGGGTGAGGTAGCCAGGCTTTGGAACTTAAGCCAAAGGCGTTCAAAGCCACAAAAGTAATCACCACACGAGCCAATACAACCCGCCCTGCTTTATTTTGCCTATTTTGCCATGCCATATATAACGGTACATTGGCAAGCACAGTCAGCATACTTAAACCACTAAAACCAATATACTCAGCTAAATGATAAATAGGAATATGCGCGCCATACCAGGCATAACCAAAATTCCATTTAAACAGCATTGGAATCGCCCACAAGGATAAAGCAGTGAACAAGCCCATTGCCAGAATAGACTGCCAGGTGTTGTATAGGCCATATTTTCGCCCCATAAACCACAGAACTCCGGCAACAGGGACAAAAAGATGAGCAACCAGAGCAAATAAAAGCATCCCTAGTCCGGCAACAAACCAGGGGGCATGGGCAAATTCGTGTAATAAATAGCTCACCCAGTTAAACCCGATTATGGTAAACACAAAGGTCGTTAAAACACCGCCTAGAATGATGTTTTTCAGACGCGTTTGCTGTTCCCAGAATATCCACAGGGGGATAAAACCAAAAACAGAAGCCCAGGGTGGAAAAGGAATATAACTGGTGCCAATAAAAACACCTGATAAAACAGGCAATAACCACGACGTGGTAAAAAAAGTTTTCATTTATAAATACAATCTAGTTCCCACGCTCTGCGTGGGAATTCATTCAGGAACGCTCAGCGTTCCGTGACAGAGGATGAGAACGAAGAGAATATACAAGCAGACTAAAGCCTACGCCCCCTATTCTTTGTCCAGAATGGAAAGTTTTTGCTCCACCTCGCCTAAGCGTTTCAGGATGTTTTTAACCGTACCTAATAAAGCAGGTAATTTAGGAATACTCGCCATTTCACGCATCACTTGTTTAATAGGCCGATTAGGTGCACCCCATACAACTTGATTAGGCCGCACGTCCTTAGAAATACCCGTTCTTGCAGCAGCCGTTGAACCATCACCCATAGTAATATGATCAGCTATACCCACCTGCCCTGCCAGAGTAACACGCTTACCCAGTGTGACACTACCTGACAGGCCAACATGGGAAACGATAATACAGTGCTCACCGATATCATTATTATGTGCAATCTGTACCAGATTATCGATTTTAGTCCCTTTCCTTATCCGCGTCATACCAAAGGTCGCTCTGTCGATACAAGTATTGCAACCTATTTCAACATTATCTTCAATAATCACGCCACCTAGTTGCGGCACTCTTTTTTGTTGCAGCCCATCCCAAAAGTAACCAAAGCCTTCACCACCAATAACCGTACCTGCATGGATAGTCACGTTATGTCCTAGCGTGACTTTGGATAGAATCGTCACATTCGGGCCGATCTTGCAATGCTCCCCAATAACCACATCATGCGCAATATGCGTATTGGAATCGATACTGGTATTCGCCCCGATAGTCACATTTTCCTGGATACTCACCTGTGCAGCAATGGCAACATGAGCACCGAGCTGCACATTATTCGCG